>CAYGHY010000009.1:0-27501 GCA_964349435.1 uncultured Oscillospiraceae bacterium | reverse complement strand
GATAAAAGGAAGGGGGGAATGCGAGAAGGGGGGAATGCAGGAAGGGAAAAATGCGGGAAGGGAAGAATGAGGGAAGGGGAAGGTTGAAATAGCTATTTTATTTTTGTATAATTATTTTGAAAATGCAATAGTTCTTGTAAACATTGTGCAGTAAGATTTAAAACAAACAAACCAAATTCTGTATTCCGGTTCATATGAGTGAAATGCTAATGTATAATTATATAATATGATTCAAGGAGAGATGTTAAGATAATGGAGAAGGACACTCGCAAGCAATTACTTAAGACACCCCTTTATGAAGCACATGTAGCGGCAGGAGGAAAGATTGTCGACTTTCATGGCTGGCTGCTGCCTGTCCAGTACGGCGGCATACTGCAGGAGCATGAATGCATCCGTGCTGCGGCGGGATTGTTTGACGTATCCCATATGGGAGAATTGGAGGTTAGCGGGCCCGATTCAGAGGAGTTTCTGCAAAGGCTGTTAACTAATGATATCGGTGTAAAGGCGGGAAAGGCCGTATATTCGCCGATGTGTTATTCCACAGGAGGGACTGTGGATGACTTAATTGTCTACAGGCAATCAGATGACCAGTTTTTGCTGGTGGTAAATGCTTCGAATACAACAAAAGATTATCAATGGCTGCTGGAAAACAAGACTGGACGGATAACCGTTTCCAACCGCTCGGAAGAATACTCGCAATTGGCACTTCAGGGACCAAAGGCAAAAGATATACTGCAGCAATTGGTCGTACAAGATCTGGGAAAGCTGCGCACCTTTTGTTATATTGACGAAGTACTGGTAGGAGATGTAAGGGTGATGTTGTCCCGCACAGGTTATACTGGCGAAGACGGTTTTGAGTTATACTGCCGCCCGGAGGATGTGCGCAGGCTATGGGATATGCTTTTAGACAAAGGCGTGGCATATGGCCTTATGCCGGCTGGGCTAGGTGCAAGAGACACGTTGCGGCTTGAGTCGGCGCTGCCGCTTTATGGACAGGAGCTATCGGAAAACATCTCGCCTGTTATGGCAGGACTTGCGAGATTCGTAAAGCCGGACAAGGGAGAGTTTACAGGCAGAGAGGCAATGATAGAGCAACTGAGAGATGGGCTGAAGCAGAAGATAGCAGGCTTTGAGATGGTCGATAGAGCCGTACCCAGGAATGGATATGAGATATGCTATAATGGCACTAAGGCAGGTTATGTTACAAGCGGAGGCTATTTCCCGACATTGAAGAAAAATATGGGACTGGCGCTGCTGGATGTCGGCTGTGCAGAGGAAGGCCGGCTGATTGAGGTGAAGGTGCGGGACAAGTTCTATGCATCAAAGATTGTTAAGCTGCCTTTTGGCATCCGTCGAAGGGAACCATAGTAATCTGTGACCTTCCGCAACAAGGAATACTCACGTAGTGGCGGTGTGCCCCCATACCTTGTTAGCATGGGAACCGAGATAAGGAGGATATTTATGAATTATTATCAGGGAATGAAGTTTACTAGGGAGCATGAATGGGTCAGGGAAGAGAATGGGATACTGTACGTAGGCATAACGAACTATGCTCAGCTTGCGCTGGGGGATATTGTTTTTGTTGAACTGCCCAGGCCGGGGAAAAAGCTGCAGGCCGGAGATCAGCTGGGTGTGGTGGAATCCGTCAAGACCGCGTCCGACGTTTGTTCACCGGTATCAGGAGTCATTAAAGAGGTGAACGATGCACTAACCAATGCCCCGGAGCTGCTAAACGCAGAACCTTATGACAACTGGATTGCAGTTGTCGAACCTGAGGATCCTACCGAAATGGATTTACTTATGGATGAGCGGCAGTACGGAGAATATTGTACAAAGGGGGTATAAGGCATGAGTAAGTCCCAATATATGCCCAATACGGACAAAGACATTGAGACAATGCTTTCAATGCTGGAGCTCACAAGTATTGATGAGCTTTTCACGGATGTCCCCCGGGAGCTAATGCTGGGTAGAATGCTTAATTTGCCGGAGAGGATGTCTGAACCGGAGTTGATGGCACATATGAAAGATCTCGCAGCTAAGAATGCCGATTCAGATAATTACATATGCTTTCTTGGGGCAGGTGCGTACGACCATTTCATCCCGTCGATTGTCAAACATATTCTCTCGCGGTCGGAGTTTTATACATCCTACACGCCCTATCAACCCGAAATCAGTCAGGGCATGCTTCAGGCAATTTTTGAATACCAGACCATGATATGCATGCTGACAGGCATGGATGCTTCCAATGCTTCCATGTATGACGGTGCAACCGCTTTGGCGGAAGCTGCCTTCATGGCAGTTCATTCAACCGGCAGAAATGAAGTAGTAATTTCTGCCGGAGTAAACCCGGAATACAGGGAGGTTTTAAAAACCTATGCCGGGTTTAATGGTATAAAGGTTGTGGAAATAGGGCTTTCCGGGGGGAAAACGGATGCCGGAAAACTGGAGGAAAGTATGGGAGCAGCCTGCGCAGCGGTTATCGTGCAAAGTCCAAACTTTCTTGGTGTAATAGAGGACTTGGCCGCCGCCACTGAGCCGGCCGCTAAAAATAGGGCAATTTCCATAGCCTGTGTAGATCCCATTTCACTCGCAATACTCAAGGCACCTGGAGAATTCGGCGTCGATATAGCAGTGGGTGAAGGCCAATCTCTTGGCAATCCTTTAAACTTTGGAGGTCCATACCTTGGCTTCATGGCAGTTAAGAAAGAACTGGTCAGAAAGATGCCGGGCAGGATCGTTGGACAGACCACGGATCACGAAGGCAGGCGAGGCTTTGTGCTGACACTGCAGACCAGAGAACAGCATATACGAAGAGAAAAGGCCGTCTCAAACATATGCTCAAATCAGGCGTTAAATGCTCTTGCGGCGGCTGTATACCTTTCAACAATGGGTAAGGAGGGGCTTAAGGAAGTTGCGAATCTATGCTTGCAGAAATCTCATTATGCCTATGAAAGGCTTTTAGCAACGGGGAGATTTGAAAAGGTAACTGATGAACCATTTTTTAAAGAGTTTACGGTAAAGGCTTTGGATGAATCGGTTCAAAATATCAACAGACGGCTTCTTCATAACAGGATTACAGGCGGCCTTGACCTGAGGCAGTATGACACGGGCTTGGAGAATTGCTGGCTGGTAGCGGTAACGGAAAAGCGTACAAGACAGGAAATTGACACGTTCGTAAAGCTTGCAGCAGGAGGTGGATGAAGACATGGCAGAGTTTAATAAAATGGAAACACAGGTAAATAGTCAGACATCTAAAGCTGGTGCACCCGCCAATGTGCCTGATAAGAATATTGAAATGGAGCTGTTATTTGAGATTAGCAGACCCGGGAGAAAAGCCTACAGCCTTCCTTTTTGTGATGTGCCGCAAAGAGCTATGGACAGCCTGCTGCCTGATAAATTTGCCAGAAAAACCGATGCTGACCTTCCGGAAGTAAGTGAACCAGATATCGCAAGACATTTTACGATGCTTTCCAGACGGAATCATGGCGTTGATTCAGGCTTCTACCCCCTTGGCTCGTGCACCATGAAATATAACCCCAAGATAAATGAAGATGTGGCAGGACTGAAAGGATTCACCGGCGTGCATCCTTATCAGCAGCCGGATACGGTACAGGGCTGCCTTCAGATCCTTTATGAGATGGATCAGATGCTCTCAGAGATCACGGGGATGGAGCGTTTTTCACTTCAACCGGCAGCAGGCGCTCACGGCGAACTGGCAGGTCTGATGATGATCGGAGCATATCATCAGAGCAGGGGAGATACGGGGCGCACAAAAATCATTGTTCCGGATTCCGCCCACGGCACCAACCCTGCTTCAGCGGTTCTTGCAGGATTTGAGGTGGTTGAGGTCAAATCAGATGTCAGGGGGGGAGTAGACCTTGAATCCCTGAAGTATGCTGCTGACAACGAAACAGCCGGTTTGATACTGACAAATCCAAATACGCTGGGTTTATTCGATGAAAGCATAAAAGAAATAGCTTCGATTATACATAATGCGGGCGGACTCCTTTATTACGACGGTGCCAATGCAAATGCCATTTTAGGTATATGCAGGCCTGGGGATATGGGTTTTGATGTTGTGCACCTGAACCTGCACAAGACTTTCAGCGCACCTCACGGCGGAGGTGGCCCGGGTGCCGGACCGGTGGGTGTAAAGAAAGAACTTGTACCATTTTTACCTGTGCCGGTGGTAGAGTTTGACAACGACAAGTACAGATTGGATTTTGACCGGCCTCAGACGATTGGCCGTGTCAAATCCTTCTATGGCAACTTTGGGGTCATACTGAAAGCATATGCGTACATCATGGCCATGGGTCCGGATGGACTGCGAACGGTTTCAGAGACTGCCGTGCTCAATGCCAATTACTTGATGAGCAGATTGAAAGATAAATTCGTCATACCTTACGACCGTACCTGTATGCATGAATTTGTGTTGTCGGGCCAGAGACAGGCAGAAAAGGGTGTCCGTGCATTGGATATGGCAAAGAGGCTCCTTGATTTTGGCTATCATCCGCCTACAATTTATTTCCCGCTTATTGTCCATGAGGCCATGATGCTGGAACCGACTGAAACAGAAAGCAGGGAGACGCTGGACCGGTTTGCTGATATATTGGCAAGCATTGCAGATGAAGGGGAACAAGAACCGGATACCATACGGAATGCACCCTACAACATGGTGGTTTCAAGGCTTGATGAGGTTAAAGCTGCAAGGACGCCAATACTAAAATGGGAGGACAGGAAACTGATTCACAAGTAAGAAAAGATCAAATAGCAGCCTTTAATACTTTATTACACACAACATACGCTGACAGCAAAACTAATTTTATCTCAGCTACAAGAAAAATATACCATGAAAGTGGTGTAATGTAGCTTATTGCGGCATATTGACGAAGCTGTTGAAATTTTGCCGAGGTATGACTTTTCGCCTTTTAAACATTGAATAAGAGGACCGAAGTTTGTATTCTTTTTGATTCACAGATTACTGTAAATATTGTATAATACTCATATCGCAGCTAAAACATATAATTTGCAGGGATGAATCGATACAGAATGTGCACTAACTGCAAAATCAGAATAAGGTAACAAAAGGGTAATCAAAATAAATGAATGAAGATATTTATAAAATCATAGGAGAGGAATTCTCCATCAAGCCTGAGGATCTGAATGAGTTATCACCACTGGCGCTGGCCTATGTGGGTGATGCAGTTCATGAGCTTTATATCCGCACTTACCTGTTAAGACATGGGAATGCGCCTGTTCACAAGCTGCATAAACAGTCGATCGCTTTTGTTAAGGCGAAGGCACAATCGGATACCATCCATAAGCTTATGGAACTACTGACTGCCGGAGAACAGGATATTGTCAGAAGGGGTAGAAATGCCAAATCAGGAACGATTCCCAAAAATGCGGATGTCACTGAATATAAATACGCTACAGGTTTTGAGACGCTTCTTGGATATCATTATTTAGGGAGAAACTATATGCGGCTGCTTGAGCTGTTGAAATTATCGGCAGAACAGAGCTGAGGCGGGATATGAATTTCTTAGGAGCTTTATAAAATCTTACCCTTGGGGAATAATGGAATGCAGAAAGGCTAGGGCCATGGAAGAAGATCTGGACAAGCTGGAAGGCAGAAACTCAGTGCTGGAAGCTTTGAAGGCAGGACGAAGTATAAACAGAATATTTGTCGCTAAAGGTGATCGGGAGGGTTCTGTAAACCAACTCATAGCTTTGGCCAGACAGAAACATATACTGATTCAGGAAATAGACAGAGCCAAGCTGGACGCCATGTCGCTTACCCGTTCACATCAGGGTGTCATAGCTCTCACAGCTGCGAAGGATTATGTTGAAGTGGAGGATATTCTTGCCATTGCCACCACAAGCGGCAGACTGCCTTTCATAATCATTCTGGATGAGATTACTGATTCGCATAATTTAGGTTCCATATTAAGAACGGCCAATGCCGCCGGTGTGCATGGCGTCATTATTCCGAAGCGCAGGGCTGTAGGCCTGACATCCGTTGTTTCTAAGGCTTCTGCAGGGGCGATTGAGTACGTACCGGTTGCGCGGGTCACGAATATTGTGCAAACCATTGAAAAGTTGAAAAAACAGAATATATGGATAATTGGAACAGATTCATCCGGTGAAAAGGCGTATTTTGACAGTGATCTTACCGGAGCTGTTGCGCTGGTAATAGGAAGTGAAGGCGAGGGAATGGGAAAGCTGGTGCGGGAAAGCTGTGATTATGTTGTCAATATTCCGATGTTGGGCCAGATTTCTTCACTGAATGCTGCTGTTGCAGGAGCAATAGTCGCATATGAGATACTAAGGCAAAGGAGCAAAAAACAACTCTGATGGAATACCTTATTCTGGATGGCTACAATATAATTAATGCGTGGAAGGATTTGTTCGACTTGGATATAGAGTCCTTGGAAGACTGCAGGGATAGACTCGCCAACATGATGTCGAATTATCAGGGACTGAAAAAGATCAGTGTTGTTATTGTATTTGATGCACATTTTGTAAAGGGAAGTCTGGAAAAGGAGTATACTTTTGATAATATTAAAATTGTTTATACAAAAGAAAACGAAGCTGCAGATAACTATATTGAGAAATTTGTGTACCAGCTGGGGAATATTCATACAATAAGAGTGGTTACCTCCGATTATCTGGAACAGACTATGATTATGAGCAGCGGTGGAATAAGAATGTCGCCCAGGGAACTCAGGGCGGAGTTAGATACGGCTGCCAGAAGCATGAAACCGGTACTGTTCCCTAATAAGGTCAAAACGAACGCCATAGAGTCGCATGTCAAGCCGGAAATACTGAGCAAGCTTGAGGAATTGCGTAGAGGCAAGTTCTTGAAGAATCAGTAAGAGGCAGTTATGACAGAGGCAAGTTCTAGCTTGACATAAAAGCTAGTGTTACATATAATAGGGTAAGATGAATTCCAAGTGTACCAGCCTATTTACAACAAGGGGTTGCATTACGAGGGGGCGTATTCTTGAAGCAAAATGTTCATGCCGAGGCACAGTATAGTCAGAATTTGACAGTTGACGAAGTGATCATAAGGGATGCAAAAGCTGGCGATGACCAAGCACTCGAATTCTTGATCAATAAGTACAAAAGCTTTGTCCGAGCAAAAGCAAGGACATATTTTCTTGTAGGCGCAGATAGGGAAGATATTATTCAGGAAGGCATGATCGGTCTGTATAAAGCCATCAGGGACTTTAGGGGGGACAAGCTTTCATCCTTTCGTGCCTTTGCAGAGCTTTGTATTACCAGACAAATCATCACAGCTATAAAAACAGCCACCCGCCAGAAACACATTCCACTTAACTCATATATCTCCCTCAACAAGCCTATATTTGATGAGGAGTCTGACCGCACACTTATTGATATAATAAGCGAGGACAGAATCAGCGACCCGGAAGCAATGATGATCAGCCGGGAAGAATTTGCCGGCATTGAAGTAAAAATGGGTGAAATCCTTAGCAGTCTTGAATGGGAGGTGCTGTCAGACTACCTTCAGGGCAGAACCTATCAGGAGATCGCCGTGGATCTGGGCAGACATGTAAAGTCAATAGACAATGCGCTGCAGCGTGTTAAACGTAAACTGGAAAAGTATATGGAAGAGGGCAAGATGTGACCTTAATGTAACCATGTAACCTGATTAACGGATGGCAATAATGGTGGGCAATAATTAACAATGGCAATAATTAACAGCTGGACGTGCCTAAAATAATGTGTTATAATACAATTCGCCGTTGAATGGTGGGACAGAAAAAGGATACTTTGCGGGTGTAATTCAGTGGTAGAATATCAGCTTCCCAAGCTGACTGTGTGGGTTCGATTCCCATCACCCGCTCCATCGATTTGACCGCCATTACAAGCCGCAGGTCAGATGCCGAAAAGCTTTTGTCACCGAAGACAAAGAGACACTACAAAAGCGGAACATGCCCTCATAGCTCAGTCGGCAGAGCGCATCCATGGTAAGGATGAGGTCACCAGTTCGACTCTGGTTGAGGGCTCCAACTAAAGGCCTTGAAAGCGTTGGCAAGACGGACTTTCAAGGCTTTTTGCTATCTATTGATACCTTCTCAGGTATCATATGGTATCATCTAATATCATAGAAAATCACGGACATTGGGTTGTTAATTGGGTTGTGCGTTGGGTTGCGCTTTCATCAGCCTCAAAGCTTTGGATCATGGGAGTTTCAAGAGCCTTAATTGCATACTTTTCGATATCAGGCAATACATGAGTGTAGATACCTGTTATGTAAAGCTTGTCATAACCGGTACCTGCGAGTAAACAACAAAGCTAAACAGGATGCGATTACCCAGGCCTACCCGCCATTAACAGAAGCAGTCCCTGCATGGCGGGAGAATAGTGACCTCATGGCATTATTGAAAGAGTTGTGCTCTATGAATTATGTCGTGCTGCAATAATAATTGACGCATTCTCTCAAATATTATTGAAAGCCGTCTTGTTGAGGCTAAAATCAGCCAGTTTGCCATGGTTTGCCTTGATATTTCAATATCAAGCTGCTTCCAGTATAACTCTTGCCTGTATAATGTTACTCCGAACATATACTTTTGGGTCATAACGTGTGCTATAGTTGCTAAGGTGACGGAATAGCAGCTCCAGGTGTTTGGGGTTTGGGTAAGCAAAGGGCATAAAGGCATCATCACCGCAGAAGCAACTGTCTGATGCTATTATATGAACTCACAGTATTCTCCTGTGCAATGTTGTGTTTGGTTACTTAACATTATACATGGGATTTACCATGAGTCCATTTTTTCTGTCTTGCGTCACTTCATTTTACAACTTACCATATGTACAATTATACCTTCAAAAGCTCATGAAAATCTGTTTTAAGCAAGCTTTTGAAGGATAATTGCACACGGGCAACTTACTTTATTGCCGCCAGTATCTGCTGCTTCAGAGGCAATAACAACTTTTGCTTTTCAATTATCTGAGATTTCAGCCGGATTATATTGTTCAAGGCGGCCGCTGCTTTCACTTCGTCTTTTTCTTTTACCGCTGCTTTAAAACTGGCCCACTCAGCTTCTTTTTGTTCACGCAGTGTTTTTATTTCGCTGCGGATAGTTGTCACCTTGGTTCTCAGGGGCTCCAGTGCAGCCTTTTTAGCTTTAATGATTTCTTCGATCTCGGCCTTTTCTTTGCCCTTCAACGATTCCTTAAACTGGACCCAAGCTGCTTTAATTGCCTTGTTTGATTCCTTGAGCTGTGACCAGAGATCCTTGCCCTCCGCTCTCAGCTTAGTCAACTGATCAAACAACCCGGACAGCTTTCCTCTAATGGCTTTGGCGCCGGCTCTTATTTTGGCTGCGTCCTTCGCTTCTGACGCAGCTGCGGACTTATCCTTGGCGGCATCTGCGGCAATACTTTTATCAAGTGATTGCTCGGGCTCCTTAGTCTCGTTGGCTGCAAAAACTGGAAGAGCGAGTGTAGCTATTAGCGAAAGAATGACGAGGATAGAAAATAACTTTTTCATAAAACATCTCCTTATAATTATATTTTTTATTTTGGACTGTGCTTATCTTAACTGCGCGCGCATGAACTTTACATTTTGAATACAAGCCTTACATTACTGCCAGCCTTTCTAAATCATTGATTACTGCTTTTAAAACGTCAATTCTGTTTTTCTGGATACTGACAATACCTTTCAAAGTCTGGTTATAAGCACCCGGATTCTTACTTATCTTGGCCTCGGCCAGCTTTGAGTTTTCCGCCTTCATGTCGCTGATAGTTCCATCCAGCCGTTGCTTGCCACTGGATAATGTGCCGGCGGCGTGCTTTAGTGCTACAATCTGTTTACCCGTTAAGCTGTCCTTGTTTTTCATTAAAACCCTTACCTTGTTCTTAGCTTCTTTATATGCAACACCTGCTTCTTTTTGCAGCTCTGCGATTACAGAGCTGTTGGAGCGAATTTCTTCTGACAGTTTTCTTGCCTCTGAGAGCTGCTTCTTTGCTTCAGCTACCCGGTTTTTTGCGTTTTGCAGCCTGACGGCAGAGCCTGGCCTGATATTTTGTTTTTCAACAGGCTTGAATGCTGCAGATGTATCTGCTGCGGCATTTGCGGAATTACTGGCAAATGTGCTCGTTCCGCTGAGAAGAAAACATAATATTAACAGGAGTAACACTGTTTTTTTCATTATTCCTCAACTCCTTCGCCGGCCAAACCGGATTCTTCCAAATCCTCCAGTTTGTTAATACTTGCAAACAATGCGTCAAGTTCCTTGTCAAGCTCTTTCATTACTTGTCCGTTATCTTGACCCGAAACAATATTGTTGGATTTTGCCACTACTCCGGCACTACTTTCAATACCGGTCAAAGCTGCCTGATCTTGTGAATCCGATGCGCCGCTGTTGAATGGCTGCATACTTGCAACAGTAGTGGTTTCAGGCTTCAATGCCTTATCGTTTACACTACATGCAGTTGGTGCCAGCATCAGTATACAAGCTGCCAGGATCACAAATCCGGTTTGTCTCATATGTGCCTCCTATATAAGCTGCAAAATTGATTTTGAAAGCAGGTGTTCTGTTTTGCTATAGTTATAGCATAAAGGGCAACTGTAAAATAAAAACACTCTAAATTGTAAACAGTTTGTAAATTTTGCTATATCTTAGGCAATTCAAAAATGATTTCCGTTCCGGCACCCAATTCACTTACTGCCCAAATCTTTCCTCCGTGAAGCTCAACAAGGCTTCTGGCGATATTTAGGCCCAGGCCTGTCCCGCTCTGCGGCGATTGACGGGACTTGTCTACTCTATAGAATTTTTCAAATATGAAAGGCAATTCTTCTGCCGGTATGCCAATCCCCGTATCCATTACTGAAAAGCGTACCGCCTGAGGCAAATCAACCACGCTGATGGAAGCTGTTCCCTCTTGCTTATTATACTTTACTGCGTTTACAACTAAATTGATTAATATTTGCCTAAGCCTGTCACCGTCTGCAAAAATCCGAACAGCAGCTTCGCAATTGACCTCAATCAAAATTGATTTTTCGGCCATTAGAGCACGGGTGCTTTCCGTTACGGCATCAACGATATCTTTTGCACTAATAAGCTCCTTGTTCAGCTTCATGCTGCCGGATTGTATTTTGGCCAGCTCCAGTATTTCACTTGTCATTCTGGTCAGTTGTCTGGTTTCCTCATGAATTATGAGCAGGTATTTTTTATAGTTCTCAGGCTTCACTATTCCATCCAGCATACCTTCAACAAAACCATTGATCGAAGTTAATGGCGTCCTCAGGTCATGTGAGACATTTGCAATAAATTCCCTGCGCATTTTTTCGGTTGCAGCCAGCTGTTTTTTCATAAAATTGAAGGTTTCCGCCAGTTTTCCGATCTCATCTCTGCTTTCTATCAAAAGGTCGTCTGTGTTTTCGCCTCCGGCCAGCTTTCTTGCGGCACATTCCATTTCTCGGATCGGCTTTGATATCCTGAGAGAATTGAAGTATATAACTATTGCGCTGATAATAATAAAAGCAAGTGCGATACCGCAGATGGCAAGATTTATTCTCTTTACGTTATTTGCGAGATGACTTACAGGAGAAAAAAGCAACACGGCTCCTTCGATTCCTTTGTCTGTTTTCCAGGGAACTCCGGTAAAGACCACATCCATATTAAATTTTGCAGAATATTGTTTATAACGAAAGACTGTATTGCCCTCTAGTATTTTGCCCAAATCATCGATTATAAAATTCTCCTCAAGCTTTTCTCCAATTCTCAAAGTCGCGGGGGAAGACAACGCCTGCTTGTCCATTCTAACCAGATATATTTTTGAATCCGTAACAGTTCCCAGTGAATCAAGAACATACTCAAGATCGGCTCTGGAGGCTTGTTCGCTATCCAGATTGATTGCCAGCTGATTTATTACATACGCAGCCCGGACGAGTATTTTGTTCTTATCTTCAAAAACGTAACGGCTGTATATGACTGATATTATGAGAGATAAAGTAGTAATTACTGCAATAATTATCGCCAGATAATTTACCAGAAGCTTTTTAAAAATTGATGTAAACATTATCTTACCTCAAGCTTGTAACCAACGCCCCATATTGTCTTGATGCTCCAGGATGCTCCGGTATTGTCCAGCTTTTCCCTTAAACTTTTAATATGTACATCCACAGTTCTGGTATCTCCGCAGAAATCATAGTTCCAGACCTTTTCAAGCAGTTGGTCCCTGGTAAATACTATATTTTTGTTTTTTAGAAAAAAGTATAGCAGCTGTACCTCTTTGGGCTTTAATGAAATTAACAGGCCCCCATTGTACACTTCATATTTATTCATATCTATTATCAGGCTGTCGATTTTCAGAAAGTTTTCCTTATTCGTCTGACTTTCCTGATCTGCCGCTTGTGTATTTTCTCTTAATCTGGCATTAATTCTGGCGATGACCTCCTTAGGCTGGAAGGGCTTTACTATATAGTCGTCAGCTCCGAGGTCAAAGCCTTGTATTTTATCCTCAAGTTCATCTCGTGCGGTCAGCATGATAACAGGTGTCGAGCTTCTGGCTTTCACCATTTTACACACCTCCCAGCCGTTGATGACAGGAAGCATAACGTCAAGCAAAATCAGGTCCACCTTATTGCTTTTAATAATATCAAGAGCAGAGCTGCCATCATGAGTGAAAAGCAGCCTGAATCCGGCGTCGGAAAGATAAAGATCCAGCAACTCACAAATATTTCTGTCGTCATCTACTACCAAAATTGTTTTGTTATCCATTGTATTTCACCCCCATGCTTCCATTTTAACGTATCATTAATAAAAATAGCAAATGAATGTCACACGAATGAAATTGGATACACTAAATCACGGCATTGCTTACTTACCTTTTTAGAGGGAAGCAGAACAGTTCCTGAATGGAAAATATTGTATTGAGATTGCTTCAATACGCTATAGCTACACCACAAATTTATGCAGGCTGTCCTGGAGCTTGTTTGCCAGGCTCGATAGTTCTTCTGCATATTTAGTAATTTGTTGGATTGTTTCAGTTTGCTCGTTTGCTGATGCAGCAACCTGCTCCGTTCCGGCGGCTGCGTTTTGGGCAATACCTGCAATACGGTTTATTTCATCTTCCGCTTGCTTTGCATTGGTATTTAACTGGTGTGCTTCCTTAGTAACATCCTTCACCCTTTCCGCAATTCTTATGACTATTCCTGTAATAGTCCCAAACGAATTGATTGTATCGGACAATGCCTTTTCTTGCTCCTCAACAGCCGCTTCGACATTGTTTACCTCAGCGACAGTTTGCTCAATAATTTCCATTACTTCATTAACAATATTCTGTATCTGTTTGACCGATTTGCCCGATTGTTCAGCCAGCTTCTTAACTTCCCCTGAAACCACAGCAAATCCTTTTCCCTGTTCTCCGGCGTGAGCGGCTTCAATTGCCGCGTTTAAAGACAGCATCTCGGTTTGTATTGCGATTCCCTTTATCACATCCACAATATGACCGATTTCTTTGGATCTTTCAGATAGTTTAGAGATAGTAGTACCCACATTGGTTGTAATTTGCTTGCTGATAAGCATTTTTTCCTGTTGATAATGAACAGATTTTTGGCCTATTTCAATCATTTCTTTTGATTTTTGAGTTAATTCTTCCGAGTGTTCCATGTCCGCAACGATTTTTCCCAGACCATCAACGATTTCATCTATCTTGTCCTTGCTCCTAATCGTGGACTCCGCTTGTTCAGTAGAACCTTTTGCAAGCTCGGAAGTAGCGGCAGCAACCTCTCCGGAAACCCTGCTCATTGTCCTTGATGAAGACATTACGTCCTGAGAGGATTCCGCAACATTCACTCCCATATTTTCGACTTCCCTTAAGAGTGCCTGAACTCTAGTGATCATGTTGTTAAAAGCTTTCGCTACAATTCCGATCTCATCCTTTTGCTCGATATCAATCAACTTTGAAAAATCATAGTTTGAGAGCCGTTCTAAATGCTTTAGAAGTTTTTTAACACTCAAGTTCAGCGGAATAACAATAATTGCCATCATGGCTATTGTAAGAATGACGAATGCTATCAAAAAAACACGGATTTTATTATTAATGCCAGCTTTTATTTCATCCAGGTCATCAATGTAAATACCACTGCCTAGCACCCACTGCCATTGAGAGAATCCCTTGACATACGACATTTTAGGCTGGGGCTTGTCCTTTCCCGGTTTCGGCCATTGGTAATTGACAACCCCTTCCCCCTTTGCCTTGACTACCTCGACAAAAGCGACAAAAAGCTTAAAATCTGTGGGATCTTTATAATCAGAAAGGTTTTGGCCGTCCAGCTCAGATTTTATTGGATGCATGATCATTGTCGGCGTATAATCATTTATCCAAAAGTAATCATCATTTCCATACCTTATTCTTTTAATTTCGTTCTTTGCCAGTTCTTTCGCTTTTTCTTGAGTCAGCGCCCCGCTTTGGGCTTGATTGTAGTAATACTCCAAAGTGCTATAAGCTGCTTCAACAAGGCTTTGCATTTTGCTAATGGATTTTGCTTCCACAGTTTCATTAATGGTTGGGATTACAAAACCTTCAATAAAAATTATAAAGGATAGCAGTAAAACAGAGCAAAGAACTAAAATCTTAGTACCCAGCTTCAGATCGTTCAGAAATTTCATTAAATATCCCACCCTCATATGTAACAAGATTGTTATTAGAAAAAATAGTGCTGCTGGTTATAAAATCTTAAAATGCATCAATATAATGCAAAGCCCTCAGGCTCAGCTCTTAATATTATTATACGGAACGATAGTTCGTTTTGCAAGAATTTTTTAGTGCGCCCAATCGTAACAAATGCTGGAAGGTCTGGACAGGGCGACCGGCAGAACTGTGACAATTGGCGGCAGGGAAAGATTTACTCTTCCCAATATTGATGATTCTGTCGTTAGTTTTACCGTATATAGCTTATCATAGCATCAGCAGGCAGAGTATTGCTGAAAGAATGAGAAAAGACTAACTTTTTTTGTTCTTCAACCTTTCATGGCGCCTATTAGCCGCAGCTTCGTATTCGAGCCTTTCCTCCTCCGTCTCTACAAGCAGACCGCATACCTCGACGGGTTTGCCTTGCTGGTCTATTGCAACAAAGGTAAGATAGGCTTTATTTGTAAACTTTTGCTCACTAGTCATGTAGTTTTCAGAGAAAACTTCAACAGCCACCTCCATCGAAGTTCTGCCCACCCATGTGACTTTAGCCTTCAACGTAACAATTTCACCGGCCTTTACAGGGTGCTTGAATTCTACACTGTCGATGGCAGCAGTTACAACGATTCTGTTGCTGTGTCTTTGTGCCGCCATGGCACCTGCAATATCGATTAAATGCATCAATCTGCCCCCAAGCAGAGTGCCAAGCAGATTTGTATCATTGGGTAGTACCAGCTCTGTCATTTCGACGATAGATTCCCGGGGTGTTTTCATTTTCATATGCATGCTCCTCCTTATTGAATTATATACTACATATAATGAATTACAACTACAAATGTATTTAATACAAACGGGGCATATGCTCACCTTGGTTGCCTCTGATTTCTACTTTGACCGCTCTCCCTATCGTTGACCTCATCGGCATAATGTGTTATTGTGACAGCAATAAAGGTTTTGTTTGAAAAGAGGTTTATTAAATGGGGAAAATACTTGTACTTGCAGAAAAACCTTCCGTCGGAAGGGAGCTGGCCAAGGTTTTAAACTGCAATCAAAGCGGCAGCGGCTGTCTTGTAGGCAATAAATATATTGTCACATGGGCACTGGGGCATTTGGTTACATTGGCAGATCCCGAGACATATGGAGATAAATATAAAACCTGGAGTCTGGAGACTCTGCCTATGCTCCCTAATAAAATGGAATTGGTGGTTATTAAAGAAACATCAAAACAGTTCGGCATTGTAAAGAGCTTGTTGAAGAGTTCCGATGTTGATGAACTGGTTATTGCGACAGACGCAGGACGAGAAGGTGAACTGGTAGCACGATGGATTATCATAAAGGCGGGCTTTGCCAAACCCATAAAACGTTTGTGGATTTCTTCCCAGACTGATAAGTCTATCAAGGATGGCTTCAACAACCTTAAACCCGGAAGAGAATATGAAAATCTGTATAAATCGGCAGAATGCCGTGCGGAGGCCGACTGGCTTATCGGTCTGAATGTGACTAGGGCACTGACCTGCAAGCACAATGCCCAGCTTTCGGCCGGAAGGGTGCAGACACCCACGCTGGCTATGATAGTTGAAAGGGAGAATGAGATAAAGCGATTTGTACCGAAGGATTATTGGACTATCAACGCCAATGTAAGTGGCTTTTCTTTACAATGGCAGGATAAAGCCGGCGGCCAAACCAGGCTTTTCAATAAGCAGCAGGCTGAAGAGATACTTTCCAAAGTGAAAGGTCAGGATGGTAATGTCATTGAAGTTAAAAAAGAAGCAAAAGAAGAGCAGCCGCCCCTGGCATACGACCTGACAGAGCTGCAGCGGGATGCCAACCGCAAATACAGCTATTCTGCAAAACAAACCCTTGGCATCATGCAGAAGCTTTATGAAACCCACAAGATTGTTACCTACCCGAGAACGGATTCCAGGTATATTACCGAGGATATTGTGCCAACACTGCCGGAGCGTCTGAAGAGCATCTCGGTCGGTCCCTACGCCGAAGCGGTGCGAGTGCTGCTTCGGGGCAGGATCAAGACGACAAAAAGGCTCGTGGACGGCAGCAAGGTCACTGACCATCACGCAATTATACCGACAGAACAGCCTGTGAATCTGAGCGAATTGGATCGCGAAGAGCGTAATATATTTGATCTGGTTGCCAAACGATTTATAGCCGTTCTGAGCCCTGCTTTTGAGTATGAGCAGACTACTGTCAAAGTAGACGTGGCGGGAGAGCTTTTCCAGGCAAAAGGGAAAATCGTAAAGTCAAAGGGCTGGAAGTCGGTCTATGAAGGGCAGCCAAGTGAAGACAATAATCCCGATGAGGAACAGGATCAGAATCTGCCAGATGTGAAAAAGGGAGATAGGCTTAAGAACAATTCAGTACAACTGGTCAATGGCAAAACGAAACCTCCCGCAAGGTATACGGAGGCAACTCTGCTTACCGCCATGGAGCACCCCGGCAAATTTATCGAAAACGATGCGCTCCGTGAAGCGATGGACAAAACCAGCGGTCTGGGAACACCCGCTACCAGAGCGGATATCATAGAAAAACTGTTCAACACCTTTTGTATGGAGAGAAGGGGCAAGGAAATACACCCCACCTCGAAAGGAATCCAATTAATTGACATGGTGCCGGTCGACCTAAAATCGCCGGAGCTTACAGCCAAATGGGAGCAGAGGCTTACCCTGATAAGCAAGGGTATTTCAAATCCAGGTGAATTCGTAAACGAAATGAAAAACTATGCCGCCAAACTGGTTTCTAATGTCATTGCCGGTTCCGGTGTCTTTAAGCATGACAATATGACCCGTGAAAAGTGTCCGGAATGTAGCAAATATCTATTGGAGGTCAACGGTAAAAAGGGGAAGATGCTGGTATGCCAGGATCGGGAGTGCGGCTTCCGCAAGGGTTTGTCAATGGTTTCCAATGCCAGGTGCCCTGAATGCCACAAGAAGATGGATATTCGTGGGGAAGGCGAAAACAAGGGCTTTTTCTGCTCCTGTGGTTACCGCGAAAAGCTGGAAGCATTCAACAAGCGAAAGGGCGAACAGGTTAGCAAGAGGGATGTAGGCCAGTTTTTGGACCAGCAAGAGGACAAAGGCATCAATTCTGCCTTGGCAGAGGCGCTGGCAAAGTGGAAGAAATGATGCTGCCTGCTTTAAGTGAAATAGCCCTAAAGCTTTTCTTTGCTATGGTAGAGAACTTTTTCTTTCATAATCATGGTGCCAATGCCCTTGTAAGTGAATATCTCAAGCAAGATGCAGTGTGGAATCCTGCCGTCCAGTATATGCGTTCTGCCCACTCCGCCCTCCAGTGCTTCAAGACATCCAAGCACCTTGGGAATCATACCTCCATTTATGATTTTTTTATCAATCAAGTCATGCACTTCTGCCGCTGTCAAAGCATGCAAAATGTCTTCGCTATCCACCGACATTTTAACGCCCTCTACATCGGTCAGCAGCATAAGCTTTTCCGCTTTGAGAGCTATTGCGATTTCACCTGCTACCGTGTCTGCGTTGATGTTGTAGCTGTGACCGTCTTTACCCACACCAATAGGCGCCACAACCGGTATGTATTCATCTTTTGCAATCAGTTCGAGCAACTTTGAGTTTATATGCGTAATCTTTCCGACATAACCTATATCCCTTTCCACGCCGTCAATGCTGGTCTTATATTGTTCACATTCGATCAAGTTGCCGTCTATACCGCACAGGCCTATTGCTTTGCCGCCCTTCTGGTTTATAAGGGATACGATCTCTTTGTTTGTCTTACCCATCAAAACCATCTGAGCTACTACCATGGTACTTTCATCGGTGACTCTCAGGCCATTTACAAATTCGCTCTTAATATTAAATTTTTCCAGCGTTCTGGTAATATCCGGGCCGCCGCCATGTACGACGACAGGATTCAAACCGATGTACTTAAGCAGTGTGATATCCTCCATAACGGAATTCTTAAGTTTATCATTTATCATTGCATTACCGCCGTATTTAATTACCACGGTTTTACCATGAAGCTTCTGAATATACGGAAGAGC
Source organism: uncultured Oscillospiraceae bacterium (assembly GCA_964349435.1). Taxonomy (GTDB): domain Bacteria; phylum Bacillota; class Clostridia; order Acetivibrionales; family DTU013; genus CAYGHY01. The sequence goes on along the minus strand of CAYGHY010000009.1, from coordinate 8,804 downwards.
TTCTATCAGCATTTCAGCTTTTTTTATAACGGTTTTCATAACATACCTCCCAACCCGGTGGCTTCATCAAGCCCGAGCATAATATTCATACATTGCACGGCCGCTCCCGAGGAGCCCTTGCCAAGATTGTCCAGTGTCGCTGTCAGCAGGATGTGTTCATCTCCTCCTGCTACATATATCTCCAGCATATTCGTATCATTACAGCCGGTTGCGTTGAGGAAGCCATTCGCAAGGTTTTCTTCAGAGCCGGAGGGAAATACCTTTATAAAACGCTGTCCTTCATAATACGATGAAAGAAAATCGCATACCGTCCCGGCAGTATTTTTTCCGGGCAGAAGACTGGAATAAAGAGGAATGGCAACCGTCATACCTTTATAGTGGGAGCCTACCATTGGCGTGAACAATGGTGGATGCTCAAGACCACTGACCTTCTGCATTTCGGGAATATGCTTGTGTTTCAGTCCCAGAGCATAAAATTTCGGGCTTCGCATGGAATCATCCGAGGGATCCGCTGCCTCGTACTGGGCAATCAGCTTTTTTCCGCCCCCGCTATAGCCTGAAACCGCATGGCAGGTCACCGGATAATCTTTCGGAACGAGACCTTCTTTTATTAAGGGAAACATAAGAGTATTAAAACCAGTTGCATAGCAGCCGGGCACTGAAACCCTTTTCGACATTCTTACAGTTCTCCTGTAGATCGGGCTCAGTTCGGGCAGGCCATAAGCCCATTCCCCGTCAGTGCGGTGGGCTGTGCTGGCATCAATAATGCCTGTACTGTCATTTTCAACAAAAGATACGGATTCCTTTGCCGCAGCATCCGGCAGACACAAAAATACGCAATCCGCCTCATTCAAAAACTTTTTTCTCTCTCTGCAATCTTTCCTTTTCTCAGGGTCTATTACTAGCAACTCTATATCGCTGCGTTTTTGCAGACGTTCGCATATCTGTAAGCCGGTGGTTCCTTCCCGGCCATCGACAAAAACCTTGTATGTCATTGTATACTCCTCTCCTGCGGGTATCTTAACAGAAGCTGATGATTCATCGGGCATATGTATAGCTTATCATATTTATGCTGCTTATAATTATACAATTACGCACATAAAATACAATAATTATTTAAACAATAAAAAATGCCGACTAGGAACATTGGTTTGCGAAATGCAGAGCAAAGCGGTCTTTCGCAGAGCGATTAATGCTCAATTATGCAAAGTTACTAAATACAGATTTTAATTTTGTTAAAAAGTGTACTAGTTGATAGGATAACGGCATGATATAGTATATCTAACATACCGTCATGTTTGCATCCTGAAATTTAAAGGGTTTCAGGAGTTAGGGATCGTTTAAAATACTACTTCCGCCGGGCTTTCCCGGTAAACTGCACTAAAGCTCCATCCCCCGGAAAAGAACCGGAAGTAATATTTCAGCAGATCCTTAGCAACAATCTATAGTATATAAATATTAGGAGGGGAAAAAATGGCAAGTGTAAAACTCAAAAACATTTACAAAAGATTTGAGGGTGGCGTTACGGCGGTTAGTGATTTTAATCTGGACATTGAGGACAAGGAATTTGTTATTCTTGTAGGACCGTCGGGTTGTGGCAAAACGACGACTTTAAGAATGGTTGCCGGACTGGAAGAAATTACCGAGGGTGAAATTTACATCTCAGACAGACTGGTAAATGATGTACAGCCTAAAGACAGAGATATTGCGATGGTTTTCCAAAACTACGCTCTATATCCTCACATGACAGTATTCGACAACATGGCATTTGGACTCAAGCTGAGAAAAACTCCTAAGGACGAAATAAAAAGAAGAGTGCATGAAGCTGCAAGGATACTTGAGATTGATCATTTGCTTGACAGAAAACCTAAGGCTCTTTCTGGCGGACAAAGACAGAGAGTTGCTCTTGGCCGTGCGATTGTACGTGACCCCAAGGTGTTCCTTATGGATGAACCTCTTTCCAACCTCGACGCCAAGCTGAGGGTTCAGATGAGACTTGAAATTACCAAGCTGCATCAAAGATTGAACACCACTTTCATATATGTTACACATGATCAGACAGAAGCATTGACAATGGGTACCAGAATAGTTGTAATGAAGGACGGCTTGATCCATCAGGTTGATACTCCGACTTTACTTTACGACAAACCGCAAAACATGTTTGTTGCAGGCTTCATAGGCAGTCCGCAAATGAACTTCATAAATGTTATGGTTGAAAAAAATGGAGAAAATATTAACTTAAAGTTCGGCAATCATGTGATTAAGCTTCCGGAAAGCAAAGCCAAAAAACTTGAAGGCACAGATTACATAGGCAAGGAAGTTGTTATGGGAATAAGGCCTGAATGTATGCATGACGAAGCAGTATTCCTCGAGTCCATGGCTGACAGTACCGTAGATGCAAGAGTTGAAGTTGTTGAAATGCTCGGCTCAGAAACGTTGCTGCACATGTTCATTGACGATGTAAGCTGCACAGCAAGGGTTAACCCGAGAACCAAGACCAGATCCGGTAATGTTGTGAAGATAGCTTTAGACACAAACAGGATACACCTTTTCGACAAGGAAACAGAAAAGACAATTGTAAATTAATAACACAGCGGCAGTATATGAAAGAGGAGGATATTTATCTTCCTCTTTTTGTTGGTTGCGCTTCTGAGTTTTTCGCTGGTTTTTCGATGTCGCAGAGCTTCTCACTGTCCCATTTCCTTTTTGTATAAAACATAGTATAATTGTTACTGTAGATTTCACAAGACATCCGTCGAAAGAAATCTTAGGGAACGGGGACATTCCGCAACAAGGAATACCCGCGTAACAGCGGTGCGTCCCTATACATTGATAGCGAACAAGAAAATTTGCTTATGTTTAAGTTATGGGCGAAGCGAATTTTCTTGATGTATATATCAGGGGGAATGTGCATGAAACTTTATCAAAGTCTGGTAAACCAGCTGCGAGAGATCATAGATAGCGAGTTCGGTATTATGGATGAAACCGGCCTGATACTAGGTTGTTCAAAAGAGGCAAGGATCGGGAACACTCATCCGGCCGCCGCTGCGGTAATTAAAGAAAAAGGTGTGTTTAGTGAAATAGAAGGCCAGCTTTTTCAGAAAGTCAATATAAAAAACAAGCTTGATTTTATTGTGTTTATCAATATGGAAGACGAACATAGCAAAAAGTTACTTTCATTGATTGCCATAAACATTGCAAATGTAAGATATTACCATGAGGGGAAATTTGATAAAAGCAACTTTTTTAAAAATATTATTACCGACAATATTTTACCTAGCGATATATCCTTAAAGGCAAAGGAACTGCATATACCCTTCAATGTTAGCAGAGCAGTATTTTTAATAACGGTTGACAATGCCAGAGACGTACAACCTCATGAGGTTATTCAAAGCCTTTTTCCAAACAAGACGAAGGACTTTGTTATTGCACTCGATGAGGAAAACACAGTACTCATTAAGGAACTAAAAGCTGCAGATGATTACAAAGAGGTAGACCGGACGGCAAAGGCTGTCGTTGACACACTCAATACTGAGCTTATGGTCAAGGCGCGGATTGGTATTGGTACTATATCTGATAATGTTAGGGATATTGTACGCTCATTTAAAGAAGCGCAGACAGCGCTGCAGGTGGGGAGTATATTTGAAGGTAACAAAACCATAATTAACTATAACAATCTTGGTATCGGAAGACTTATTTACCAGCTGCCAACAACATTGTGCAGACTTTTTCTGAAAGAGGTTTTTAAAGCAGGCTCGTTAGAATCGCTGGATCGGGAGACCATTTTCACCATTCAGAAATTTTTTGAGAATAACCTGAACGTCAGTGAAACCTCTAGGCAGCTGTATGTCCATCGGAATACGCTGGTGTACAGGTTGGATAAAATACAGAAAATTACAGGACTGGATCTGAGAAGCTTTGATGATGCTATCATTTTTAAAGTTTCAATGCTTGTAAAAAAATACCTGGACAGGGCAGAAAGGTAATAATGGCGATTTTATGAAGGGTCAGCTTGAACCGTCATGTGATAGCCACAATAATTTGCAGGAATCTTGCTGCATTTTGTCGAAATAGTTATTACTGCAACGAAACATTTAAATTAATATTGATTTCGCTGTAGTAGTATTTGGAAATTAAATGGTATATTGGGGAGTGTTGTAGTGGTTGAATTAAAGAATGTTGCGAAAATCTATCCCAATGGGACTGAAGCTCTAAGGAATATTAATTTAAAAATAGAAAAAGGCGAATTTGTTTTTTTTGTAGGACCCAGCGGTTCGGGTAAATCATCTCTCATAAAGTTGTTGCTTAAAGAAGAGGATGCAACTGAAGGAGAAGTTTTTGTCAATGGATATGAAGTGTCTTACATGAAAAGAAATGAGGTGCCATTTCTCAGGAGGAGCCTTGGTGTTGTATTTCAGGATTTCAGGCTATTGCCGAACAAGACAGTTTACGAGAATGTTGCATTTGCGATGCTTATAACCGAAGCTCTTCCAAAGGAGATTAGGAGACAGGTGCCCATGGTGCTTGCGCTCGTGGGGTTAAGCAGGAAGGCAAATATGATTCCGAGTCAGCTCTCCGGAGGCGAACAGCAAAGAGTTGTGTTGGCCAGGGCGCTGGTCAACAATCCGGCGCTTCTGATTGCAGACGAACCTACAGGCAATCTTGACCCGGAATCCTCATTGGATATTATAAGGCTACTGAGTGAGGTGAATCACAGAGGAACAACGGTTATTGTAGCCACGCATGAAAAGTCTATTGTCGATGAAATGAAGAAGCGCGTAGTGGCAATGAGTAAAGGCTGCATTGTCAGGGATCAGGAGAAAGGACTATACAAGAATGAAGATAAGAACAATCAAATATATAATTAAAGAAGGCGTGGTGAATTCGTACAGAAACAAGCTGATGTCACTGGCATCTCTGATTATTGTGTTTGCAACACTTGTGATTTTCGGGTTATTTATGTTTATCACACTCAATATGGAGTATATTATAGACGAGCTGAAGCAACAACCTCAGCTGGAGGCATTCTGTTATCCTGTGCTGGATGATGTGCAGGTACAGATGGTTGAGGACAGTATAAAGAGTAATGATAAGATAGCACGTTATGAAAAGGTGACAAAGCAGCAGGCGCTTAAAAAGATGGAGGAGAGACTCGGCAAAAACTCAGCAGTGTTCGAAGGCTACGATGAAAATATATTCCCTATATCTTTCATCATTAACTTGAAAGATATCGCTTACAGCGAGGAAGTAGTCCGTGTTCTTGAAAGCACAAGCGGGATTGAAAAGGTAAGCTATTCGCAGGATATGATAGAACTGATATCAAATGCATCGTACTGGATCAGTTTCATATGCAGCCTGTTTACAGTAATTCTTTTGGTTGTATCAGTATTTATTATTGCCAACACAATCAAGCTTACCGTGTTTACAAGGCGCAGGGAAATTAATATAATGAAATATATAGGTGCCACTGATTGGTTTATCCGCTGGCCTTTTGTGGTAGAAGGTGTTATAATTGGAATAATGGGTGCAGTATTGGCTTTTGCGGTGACGGTATATGGTTACAACGCTGTTGAAGGCAGATTTACACAAGAATTGCTGCCTATGGTTTCCGGCCTGTTTAAGATGTTGAAGATGAAGGATTTTTGGCTTCAGCTTTTGGCTGTTTTTATGGCGATAGGGACTGTTGTTGGAGCAGCGGGAAGTTTTCTTTCCATTCGCAGACATCTGCGGGTTTAAGACAAGGCGACACTTCCGCAGATGCGGACCAAGCGGGAGAAGCCGCAGGGAAGTGTCACCAATAATATTTTTACATGCGGAGGGTTGAGCTGGTGAAAAAAATGGTGATTGTTACGTTAGTTATTGCCTTTTTAGCCGCATCAGTAGTGCCGGTTGTGGCTATTGATTTAAATACGGCGAAAAACGAAAAATCATCAATTGACAATCGAATTAATGATTTGAAATCAGCGCAAAGGGAAGCTCTTGAGAAAAAGGCAAAGCTGGAAAGGCAGAAAACTCAGGTTGCCAAAGCGCAGGCCGACGAGAGGAATGCTTACGACCAACTGGTCATACGGATTAATGATGCTGAGGAAAATCTCAGGCAAATAGAAGAAGCACTTGCTGAGGCAGTAGCTGATTACAACGAGAAGCGCGAGCTTTTTAAAACTAGGCTCCGGGTGATGTATCAGAATACAAGCGCTACAAAGCTGGATATTCTTTTAGAATCTCAGAGCCTAGTGGAGTTTTACGAGCGATTGCACTATATGTCTGTTATATCAAGAAATGACACCAGTATAGTAGAAGACCTTAATGATGCAAAGCAGGACGTGGAGTATAAAAAACAACTTCAACAGCAGGCCAAGGAGCTTCTGAACCAGGAGGCAAGCGGCAAGCAGGAGCGACTTGCCAAGCTGAAAGCTTCCAGGGCGGCGCTGGAAAGCGAGCTAGCCAGAAGTAAAGCTGCACTTGCCAAGCTTGAGAAGGATATAGACGCGCAGATAGCGAAGTCAAAAGAGCTTAACGAAATAATAAAGAACCTTTCCAGAGCAAGCAGGAAATATGCAGGCGGCATAATGATCTGGCCTTGTCCCAGTTCATATGATATTACTTCAGACTTCGGGATGAGAAAGCATCCCGTACTGAGAAAGGTTAAAATGCACACAGGCATTGATATAGGAGGCAGTTCTGGTAATTCTATCGTTGCAGCCAACAAGGGCACTGTAATTATGGCTCAGTACGACAGAAGCGGCGGCTACGGCAGAATGGTTGTTATCGACCACGGCGGCGGGATTACTACGCTGTATGCTCATGCAAGCAAGCTTCTTGTAGGTGTCGGCGATGAAGTTAAAGCAGGCCAGACTATTGCAAAAGTAGGTAGTACAGGGCTGTCAACAGGACCTCATCTTCATTTTGAAGTCAGAAAAGATGGCGAACCGAAAAATCCACTATCCGGGTATCTGGGCAAATGATGCCAATACAAAAGGAATTGACAAAGCAAGCCCGGTAGAAAAACCGGGTTTATTTGTTTTATCCGCCGCATAAGATATAATGAATCAGCATTAAAATATAACAACGAGATATTTTGTGCGATAAGTTTTACGGCTTATATGTGAGGAGCGTGTCAGATGGATAAAAAGTTCTCAATACGACAAATGGTTACTATAGTGACTGCTTCAGTAATTCTTTCAATTTGTGCAATCACAGCGGCGATATACATAGTTTATTCGATCAGCACAAGGCATGTGATAATTTTTGATGCTGAATCGGTCAGTTATGAGAATGTAAACAAATTCAACCAGGTGCGTAAAATACTCATGGCCGACTACTATAAGAAGGTGGATGAAAATACGCTTTTGGAAGGAGCCGTAGGCGGGCTTGCCGAATCACTCAAAGATCCTTACACAGTATATTTCAACAAGGACCAGATGAAAGCGTTTATGGAGAAGTCAGAGGGGAGCTATGTTGGTATAGGCGTCATAGTCAATACGGACAGCAACGGATTTTTAACAGTAATAGAGCCGTTTGAAAATTCCCCTGCTCATCAGGTTGGCATAAAGAAGGGCGACAAGATTGTTAAGGTTGACGATACGAGTGTTGCATCCATACGTGATGAAAATATGATTATCAGCATGATCAAGGGAAAAGAGAATACCAAGGTGAAAATTACTGTTTACAGGCCTGATGAGGATAAATACTTACAGTTTGATGTTGTCAGAAAAAGAATCAAAGCTTCAAATATTAAAAGCGAGATTATCGAAGGAAACATTGGTTATATAAAACTTGTCATGTTTGACAGTGAAATAGCCAACTACTTTAAAAATGAATTGTATACAATGCTTAATAAAGATATAAAGGGTCTCATTATAGATCTGAGAGACAATCCAGGCGGCTCTTATGAACAGGTGATTGAAATAGCCGATATACTGCTTCCCGAAGGCACAATTGTTTATACGGAAGATAGAAATGGATCAAAACAGGTAAAGTATTCTAATAAAGGGGCTATTGACCTGCCCCTGGTAATTTTGACAAACGGAAACAGCGCCAGTGCGTCCGAAATACTTGCAGGAGCTGTAAAGGATAATAAGAGAGGCACTCTTGTAGGGACAAAGACTTTTGGTAAAGGACTTGTGCAGGAACTGAGGCTGCTCGGTGACGGATCAGGAATAAAAGTAACCATATCCACGTACTTTACCCCTTCCGGCGTTGGCATTCATGGTGCGGGCATAAAGCCGGATATTGAAATTGATGTCTTGGATGAATACAGGAACCTTCCTGTTTCACAAGTACCCAGAGACAAAGATATGCAGCTGCGGTCAGCAATTGAAACTGTAAAAGGCAAATGGAAATAATAACAGTACAAAATGTTAAGGAGACGCATAAAAGGCTGATTTCTCCACAAAATACATATATATAATGGGAAAAAGAGGTGTGAGAGATGGAGAAGAAGCAAGACATGCTAAAGTTTGAAGTTGCCAATGAGTTGGGGCTTGCTGACAAGGTACAGAAGCTGGGATGGAGGAGTCTGTCAGCTAAAGAGACGGGGAAAATAGGGGGACTTGTTTCCAAGAGGAAGAAATCTATGATGGAAGGTAAACCAGAACATATCGCAGCTAAGCTGCAAACTAAGATATGAGAATCGCTGCGATGAGCTTGCGAGGACAATTATACCTTCAAAATCTCCAAAAAGCTTGTTTTTTTGTGTAAGCTTTTGAAGAGCATAGGAATTTATAAACCTCCTAAAAAATTCCTATGTTGGGGTTTGGAAAGGGGATTCCCCTTTCCCGGTTTAAGGAGGGTGCTCAGGATGC
>CAYGHY010000008.1:22140-28717 GCA_964349435.1 uncultured Oscillospiraceae bacterium | reverse complement strand
TTTTTATGGAGTTCCGATTATGATATACTGTTCTATATAGAATTGTGAGGTCACTACAATATGGTTTTTGATGCCAACTTGTCTTTGCTATACTCCGATACCCCGGTACCGGATGTTTTTACTACAGAATACCTGCCTTCGCTAGACGGCGATTTTGTAAAGGTATACGTTTACTGCCTGTTTCTTTTCAAGCAGGGCAAACATGCATCTGCCACCGATCTTTCCAAAAAGCTTGAGATGGATCCTGCTAGGGTGAGGGATGCCCTTGCCTGCCTGGAGGGGCTTGGTATAATTTCCAGAAACAATAATGGAATAAGCCTTGTGGATCTGAAGGAAAAGGAAATCAAGAAACTCTACAGGCTGAAAACTACATCCACTCCTAGCGAGGCTGCCCTCAGTTCTGAAAGGAGCAGCAAGCGCAGCAAGGTTATATCCAGCATTAACAACGCCTTCTTTCAAGGTGTCATGTCGCCGTCATGGTATATTGATATCGATGCATGGTTTGACAAATACAAGTTCGAAGAGGACGTTATGTACGCACTCTTCAAACACTGCTATGATTACAGAGCCCTGTCCCGTCAGTATATTGCCAAGGTAGCCGACAACTGGCACAGCAAGAATATCAAAAACAGCTTCGATCTGGACAAATACTCTATGGAGGCTCAGCAGCTTAAGGACATTCGAGGCAAAATAATGAAAAAACTGAGGAAGCAGACCTATCTGACGGAGTACGAGGAAGCCTATGTGGAGAAATGGGTATTGGAATTCGGCTTTGATTTCGACAAAATTGAATTGGCATTGAGGCGAACTACTTCTGCGGTCAACCCCAGCTTTGAATATATAAACAAAATACTGACCGCCTGGCACGAAAAGGGCTATAAGACCAAAGAGGAAATAATCACCGCCGAAGGTGTCAGAAGAGCTTCCTCTGGGAATAAATCCAAGCCGAAGGAAAGCCCGATACCGCAAAAGGGTAATTTCGAACAGCGCAAATACGACGATGAGTATTTTGACAAGCTGTTCAAGGATGTGTAAATAAAAAGCACTTACAGTTTGAATATGGCGCAATAAGACCTGATATCAATTCAAGATGTTAGCCGCCAAGTCGTTGTGTTTAAGCGGTATACATTAAATGGAATACAGATGATTCTAAATAGAAGGGATGAACACAAATAGATATGGATTTCAATATATATCACAGGATAAAAAACGAATACGACATTAGGCGCAATAAGGCTTACGACGAACTGCAGAACCGGAAAGCCGAGCTCTATCACCGTATTCCCCGTCTTGAAGAAGTTGAGGATGAAATACACAGGGCAGGCCTCAAGTATAACAAAATGATCCTGATGGGCTTATTGTCCTCTCACAGTGCCGCAAAAAAGCTGGCAGAAAGCATAAACAATCTCAAGTGTGAGAAAGTAAAGCTTATGGCCAATTACGGCTACTCCACCAATTATCTCAATCCGGTCTTCACCTGTGAAAAATGTTACGACACCGGTATTATCAGATCCTCTACCGGTACAGCCGACACGGTTTGTATCTGCTACAAACAGCAGCTTATCGATTTCATATATAACCAGTCAAACCTTTCAATAATCGACAATGCAGGCTTTAATGGCTTTAAAGCAGATTATTATGCGGATGTCCCTAATGAAGAGATGTATGGTATAAAAAAGTCACCTCGGAAGCAGATCCTCGGCATATTGGATAATTGTATGCAGTTCGCGGAGCATTTCAATAAGTCCACAGTAAAGAACATGCTTTTCTATGGCCCTACCGGAGTCGGAAAAACCTTTATGGCAGGCTGCATTGCAATCGAGCTGATGAATCGCGGCCATACCGTGCTTTATCAGACAGCCCCCGCACTTTTCAACATCATTTATGAATATCGCTATAAATCTTCCACTGATGAGACCTACGAGCATTCCATCTATAAAAGCATTCTGGAAACCGACCTGCTCATTATAGACGACCTTGGTACTGAATCGCCCAGCGCTATGCGGTATGCAGAGCTTTTAAACATAATTGACACCCGCTCCGCCAGAGATAAAAGAAAGCCCTGTAAAACCATCATCGCCACAAATATACATCCCAAAAAACTTTTTGAATACTACGACGAGAGAGTTGTATCACGTATTACAGGCAGTTATGATATATTCTGGTTCGCAGGGGATGATATCAGAGGGCTTAAAAACATCAAACCCTGATACTTGCCCTTTTAAAATTTTATATCGTCAGCACGCCATTCGGTGTGTTCACAATCATCAAAATGTCTTCTTCTTCACCTGTTTCAGCATTTATATAAATTATGAAATCGTTATTGTTTAGCTTTCCCTTAAACTCATAGCATAACCGCTCCTTCTTATAGCTGGTCGGTATAATTGCCATACCTGAGCCATAGAGCTGCAGCTTTCCATTAATCTTCTTTCGTGCTTCTTCCGCAGATATTTTTGGATTCGGTATCTTCCTCTCCGTGTGATTGGATAAATAAGTTTTTGCTTCCAGCCCGACTATCTCTCCGGTATCAAGAGCCACCTTAATCTTGATCAGGTCGGGATATACCGTTACACTTTTTTGTCTGTATGCAAAGTTGATGGTGGCAATGTTATCCTGCGTCAGGTAATAAGTGTCTTCCATATTCTTATAGCCCTTGTCATTTAGAAAATCCCTGCCGGCTGTTATGGCCTTTTCCATATCAATTTTACTTTCCTTTACGGGTCTGTTGTGTAGCATCCAAATAACATGCCCGCCCTTCTGGGATACGCCTATGTTGATTTTCTGGTCTTTGGGAGTATTTTTTAGAGTTACATTGAAACTAAAGGTTTTTATAGGGCCGCCGTCACTTTTTCCGGCGTCCGCCACTTCCTGCACTCTGTCCTCCCCCAGAAATTTTTTTACACTCTTTTTTGCCTCCTCAGCATTCATCATATCTCCTGTCAGGCCTCTTGCCTCAGCAGAAGACATATGGTCTGAAAAAGGCCCGTCATATATAAGTGAAGGGTAATCCTGAAAAGTTGTATTAATGGTCTCGATCTTCTTCATCATGTCTTTGGATGATGTCTTGCTAAAAAGCCTTGTCCCCTTGCTTGCCAGTTCTCCCCATTTCATCCTGCCTGTACCCAGGTCATTTTGCAACTCCGTTAAGCTCTTATTCAGCGCACTGGAATATTTGTACATACGCTCTACCGTTTTATACTGGTCATCACTTAATGCTTTTCCTCTGATATTTTGATTGTCCAATGACAAACTCAGATCCCCAACCTGAGTGAGAAATTTAGAGGTACTGGCCAGTACAGGCTGCGAAACAGGCAGCTGCCCGAGATTTGTCTGCGCCATATTTGCCTGCCTCCACGCTTCTTGAAGTGTTATCGCAGTCTTCACTGTCGTAGTACTGATCATAGATTTCGCCAGTAACGTCTCAACATTATTCACGTAACCCACCATTTCATAAAACGCCCTGTTATATTGATTATCCAGTTCCTGGCGCAGGTTGGCGGCATGTTTGTACTGGTAGATTCCCCATACGGACACCGCACCTATCAGCACTATTACAATACTGTACATTCTTTTGTCTGATAGCCTTCTCTTAAAATCCAAAAGTTTATCACGCAAGCCCAAAATATTCCCTCCTGTTTATATTTTAATTAATTCATCCGCGTTTAGGTAAAGCTAAAGCTAAAACCTTGAAAGGGAATTCCTCTTTCCAAACCTCAGCACTGAATTTCTGAGGAGTTTTATACATTCTATACTTGAGCAAATTCATCGGCTCATTTCGCAAAATAGTGTTTGCCGATCTTTTTAACTACCTGCCTGCTCCAGATCCATGAACTTGTAGCTGTGGCAGGGTTCCAATAATAAATGCAGCCGTCTGTCGGATCCCACCCGTCCATTGCATCACGTGCCGCTTTCATGACACTGGAACCGCTGTCGATTGGCACATTGATCTGCCCGTCGTCGACCGCGGTAAATGCTCCGGGCTGATATATCACTCCTGCAATGGTTTTGGGAAAATTGGGGTCTCTTGTTCTGTTCAAAATAACCGCTCCAACAGCTACCTGCCCCTCGTAGGATTCTCCCCTTGCTTCGCCGTTTATAGCCCTTGCCAGCAGCTGTGCCTCATTGACACTGCTGCTCTGTGCATATGCGATGCCTAATTTGAATACTGCAATATAACCAAGCAGCATGCCACAGCACACAATCGTCATTGCCGGTAGAAGTATGGCAGTTTTATTCCTTTTCAAGGCATCTCCACCTCCAATAGGTTTTTATATGCTTCTCCGCCATTATTATTCTTAGCATTTCGGGAATAAATATTCCATAAGAATTTTCGTGTCTCTAGCAATAAAGACTCTTATTGTAATAAAGCAGCCTGATTTTGCTAATAATAAATATTGACATATAGGGAGGATTAAAAACTGATGAATATACTTTTCCTTACCGTTTCGACCGGCGGTGGTCATGTAAAAGCGGCTCAGGCTTTAATGCAGCAAATGGAAAAACAAATTCCGGGCTGTAAAACCAGGCTGGTAGATTCCCTTAAATACATAAATCCGACGGTAGACAGGCTGGTTACTGGAGCATACCTGCATACCATCAATAAAGCTCCGGGTATATACGGCAGACTGTATGACCTATCTGAAAAAGATGAGACCATTACAAACATTGTAAAAGGCTTCAACTACATATTGTCCCACCGGCTGTACAGTCTCTTTGAACAGTACCGTCCTGATGCAGCCGTATGTACCCATACCATGCCCCTGCAGATGCTGTCCCGGCTGAAGAAAAAAGGCTTGCTGAACATACCGCTAATAGGAATTGTTACGGACTATACAAGTCATTTTTTTTGGAAATTGGCTGGCGTCGATGTATTAATTGTGGCACATCCTTGTATTAAGAATGACATGGTTAATATGGGTATACGGGAGAGCAGCATTCATGCTTGCGGAATACCAGTGTCTGGGAGGTTTCTTGACACCTCCGGCAACCGAAGCCTGCAATTAAAAAATATGGGCTTTGAAGAAAGCAAACCTACTCTGCTTCTCATGGGAGGCAGTCTTGGCTTTGGGGGCATGCGGCCTGTCTTATCTTCTCTTCTGTCACTGCGCAATGATATTCAGATTATTGCTGTGGCAGGATGTAACAAGCAATTGGAAAAACAGTTAAAAAGCATCACACAAAACTCCGCCAAAAACGTACGGATTCTGGGATATACAGACAGTGTAAGTGAACTGATGGACGTATCAAGCTTATTAATTACAAAACCCGGAGGCATCACCATCTCCGAAGCCCTTGTCAAAAAGCTTCCTATCCTATTAATGACCCCCATCCCGGGCCAGGAAGAGAGAAATGCCAGATTTCTTAGTGATTCAGGTGCTGCGGTCAGACTTACATCATCCGATAGTCTGGAAGTAGTATTGGAGAGAACACTAGGTAGGCCGTCCGTTATGCAAAAGATGTCCGAAGCCGCAGGTAGGCTGGCTAAGCCCCATGCCTGTGAAGATATTGCCGTTATAGTGGAGGAATTGATACAAAAACGGACTGAGGATAAGCTGCTTTTGCATGGGAGCCAAGTCTATTCGGACTACTAATCAAATATCCTTCTTGCCGCTACAATTCTGCCCTCCGCATTATCTTTTGCAATTTCACCAACAGCTACATAACCAATCTTTCTGCCGGCATATAGATAGTTTCCGCTACCAATGGCGATGCCGACGGCGGTGAGGGTTTCCTCTTCGCCCTCCCCTGTTCCTGCCAAAAACAGCAAATCCCCTGCCTTCGCATCCTCCGGCTTTATTTCAGTTCCTGACGCCATTTGTCCGGTTATGCTTTTCGGAAGATCTATCCCGTTTATGCGGGCACAAATATAAACAAGACCAGGCGCATCAATGCCCATTGAGCTCATCCCATTGAGAAGATAGCTTGCACCCTTGAGCCTGAGTGCTGTTGCTGCAAAATCATCAGCATTTGTTGCAGGAATCTTTTCATTCAGCCTAATCTGAATAATACCGCTGCCTTTGATCCATCCGGTCTTATCCCCAGGCAGAAATACTTCAAACGCATCACCTGAGTTATTGAATGCGAAGAACTCTGAACCCATGGGTGCCTCCATCCGTGTAATGCCATCCGAAGGATTCGAAGTAATACTTTTTTCCCTGCTTGTGACAATAATTCTGCGAGTATATGTTCTACCATAAATACCGGTAACATCACTGTCAATAAATTTGAGCTTCATCCAGCCGCTGCTGCCGTCAACAGCCTTCACCCTTGCCCAGCCCTGCTCTTTTTGCAGTATGCTGACCGGCTGGTTGTATAAAGCTTGTGTTATGCGGACAGATTTTACATCCGGATCCGAATAAATATCTGCTGTCTTTTCGGTAACTATGCCTGCATTTTCGTCCATAGGAATACCAGAAACATACCCTGTGGCTGCCGTATCTTCTGATGACCCTTGTGTAACAGCGGAACCGTTAACTGCCGACACCTCTCTTGCCGTACCACTGCAACCGGTTAAACTCACAGCAGCTGCTGACAGTAATGTTAAAAGTACGATTTTTTTCACTGTAATTAACCTTTC
>CAYGHY010000008.1:0-22040 GCA_964349435.1 uncultured Oscillospiraceae bacterium | reverse complement strand
GTCTATTTCGCTGTAGTATTTGCTTGTACTATTTACAGGTGTTTCACGGCTGGAGGAGGATCAGGGCAGGCATGGTCTGCCGCCTCTATCACAGCATATGCAACAGCATAATCATTACAGTGTGAAACGCTGACATCCATGCTTTTTGCCCTCATTCCGTCAAAAAGCTCCAGTGCTCTTTTCGACAATACTGCACGAGGCTTTCCTCTCTCGTCATTAAGAACTTCTATCTGCTTCCAGTCCAGTCCGTCTGCCATACCAGTTCCAAGAGCCTTCAAAACCGCTTCTTTGGCTGCAAACCTAGCGGCATAACTCTGGAATCTGGCTTTATTCCTGTTTTCACAATAGGAAATCTCGTCTGCAGTGAACACTTTATCCCTAAAACCGTCCACACTCTCGATAGAATTCTTTAACCTGTTTATTTCAATGATATCTACTCCGCAATATATTGCCATAATGTCACCTTGTCAAAGCTCATGCATCTCCCCGTTCTGCACATAAAAACTTGTGCAGATAACTGGCGTGGTAATTTCTCTGATCATTTTTTTTATTTCCAGCTTAGTGTTGGGATAAACCTTCTTTAGAATGGATATCTCCCCTTCTCCATGGGTCTTCAAATATCCCGTCAGCACCTTCCGTTGTTCTTCACACTGCTTTATTCTGTCTCTTAAAGCAAAATAATGATCCTTGTTTTTTTCACCGGTCTTTGCCTGCTCCTTTGTAGGTCCGTGGGCATTGTCATATACAGACATTTTGGATTTAGTTTTTGCAAGATCAATCTTCAATTCTTCAGCCTCAATAGAAACTTGATTAAGGGACTGTTTGAGCAAACTCCTATCAAAACCGGACACCGTAATATTTGTCCTTATTTCTCTTTCAGAACCTATAGTCGATGCTATAACTCTTATTTCGGCTTCGATGTTTCCACCGATAATCTGCCCTGTCGGTGAATCCAGTATTACCTCTTTTGCCTTAATGTTGCTGTTCAGACAGTAATACCCTATATACACCCTGCCTTCACATACGATAGTTGTATCAGAAACAAATTTTGCATAAATATTGTTATTGCTGCAAATCACTGCTTTGTTGTTTCCGGTTATGCCACCCTTTATAAAAATACTTCCTTCTCTGCTGGTAATACACTTTACTCCGCCAATTCCGTATTCTCCCTGAATCATAATATCCTTGCTTGCAGCTACCGAAAAGCCGTCTTCTACAGTTCCCTTTACCGTCAGAAACCCATCAAAATCAATATTCCCAGTTTTAAAGTCTATGTTTCCTGTTATTTCCAGATGATTTGAAACACCTATTTTATCGCCCTCAAAATGAACTGCACCGTTTATCCGTGCATAAAGGGTTGTTTTTCCATCAGTATATTCCTCTATAACAAAGTTCTTGTCGTAATGCAATGGCATGTTTTTTCCCTTGACCGGCAGCAATATGCTCCCTTTTACAGTCTTCCCGGCAACGCCGTCTGTAGGGTCTGTCCTCTCACCAAGCCAGTCTCCTGCTACAACCCTGTTAATCAAATTCAACTCATAATGATCTACTTTCCCATCCTTATTCACTTCTGGTCTGGCTTCTTTAATTTCATATGTCCGAACCTTTGAATCCTCGCCATTGACGGGAAGAATTCCTTCAGCAATCAATATCTTTGTGTCATTACACATTTTATCTGATAGCACACTGTTTTTTATACCAAATGTAATGCCATTTTCTCTCAACTTATTCATTATTTCCACGATAAGATCGGTTCGTTTGGAGCCGGATAACTCCTCTTCAGCCACGGATAGTATTACATATGCCGTCTGCGCATCCTCGGACAGCTCAATCGTAATCCTTTCCTTGCTTTCAGCAAACTTTTCAGGGGGTCTGGGAGCATTTATAATAGCGTTTCGGATAGTCATAACACTGGTAATCTTTATCTCCGGAAAATCAAGCATCAGCTTGCTTATCTGTTCCATCAGCATACCCTTCTTAAAAGACTGTATGTAAATACCATCTTTTTCCTTTGAAATAGAAATATATTCTGATGAAAAGATCACATTCTCCGTCATATCTATTCTCCTGAGCAAATATTCGCTGTATTCTCCCCACCCTTATATATATTAATTCGACATTCAGTTTTATAATCCTTTTTTACACTAACAAGGGCAGCCTCGCTCTATTGAAGCTGCCCTACCAAAAACACTCCTCTTTTTCCCGTTCTGCGTCTGCTATCTTTTAATCCTGCTCTTGCGCCTGTCTTCAAGAACCGTGTCCAGCGCTTCGGCTTCATTGACTGCCGTCTCAAGCTGCTCCAGCATATCCTCATTCTCAATGCTGGACATTATCTGGTGCTTGAACATATTCACTGTGCTTTCCATATAGTCCAGCTTTGCACTAATCCTCTCAAGCTCCCTCTTCTCATCCTTCAGTCTGCCGATAAGCTTCTCATCTATCTCAATGATTTTTCTTATTTCCTCTGTCGCGTATACATCCTTGGCAAAGCTCTGTTTTCTGTAGTTGGCGTTAATCCTTGCCGCCACTGCGCTCACATCCGTACCGCTCATTTCCCGGTTCCTGATACAAAAATTGTTCAACAACCTCAGATAAGCGATAACCAGACTCAGTGTCTGCTCCACGATTCTCTCCTTCAGATAGCTGTGCTCACCTGTGGAATAGGAGGTAAAAATGTCATTTTTATCTTCCATAATCTTTTTAAGTTTATTCATGTATGTATTGTTGGTGTTTCTTCGGGCTTCTCCGGACAGTCTATTGGCTTGACGGTTTAAGTCGCGGATTTTCCTGAATTTTTCCTTGCGGTTAAAATCCTCATGAAATCCTTTGTTCGAAAGGGTCTGGAGCACAAGTGCAACATATAGGGTAAGACTACCTGCTACCATCAGAGCATTATAATTTGCCAGCAATGAAAACCAGTCGCCTAAAATAGCGGCTAATATCATGGTGGCAGACAGTATTCCGATATTTCTCAGTTTTAAAAATGCGCTCAAAACCATTCTTGATTTCATGAGGTTCATCCACCCATCCCTGTTTATGTATAAGCATTGTCCGCTTATTGGGAAACCTTGTTTTCTGTCTTTTCCTTGACCTCAAAGCCCTGTTCGCTGCCAAGCAGCGCATCCGCCCTGGCTCTGGCTCTGTCCCTTGCGGTATTCATGTCCAGCCTCTTGAGCTTCATCTCCATATTGACGTCCCCAAGCGACTCCACAGCATTTGCACGGGCAGTCTTTTTGTTCACCAGTTCTCTTGCTCTATCCATGCTTTCGTTTACGGTTCCTACTATATTGTTCTTAGAGGTATATTTGGCGTTAACAGAGTTGATATTCTCTCTAAGCTGCGCCATTTTCGCCTGGGATTTCAGTGTCTTAAGCTCATTAAGCTTTGCAGTCATCTCTGATTCAAATATTTTGTAGTCCTCTCTGATTTTTGTCACTTCAGCCATTGCCGTATCGTAAGTCGCTTTGTGTGTCTCGTAGGTAGCCTGATATTCCTCTTCCTGCATCAGCAGTTCAATGAGCATATCTTTGTCTCCCTGCTTCTGTGCAGCTTCTACCCTGGTTTTTACCGCACTCAGATTCTTCTCGGCGGTCCTCATCTCAATCTTAATCATTTCGGCATTGGTCTGTATGTCGAGGATCTGCCGTTCGGCCTCCTTTCGCGCCTTATCTATCTGCATTTTAATGTCCTCAAATAAAAGCTCGGGATTGCTCTCTTCTACGCCTCCCAACAAGCTTCCAAAAAATCCTCTTATCAATGCTCCCAATCTACTGAAAAAACCCATCATCATAGCCTCCCTGAAAATTATTTAGACACCCTGCCCTACCTAAATTTGTATATTAATAATTTATAATAAATAGCACCTAATGTAAAGCTAATTTCTACTATCTCTCATCCGACAGACTGTTATTGTTTAACAGTCCCTTGTACTTATCCGGCAGCAAGTCTTTATCGTCGCATTCTTCTATGGCCAGCATTGTCATAAACTGCACTTGCTGCGTACTGGGCCGGCATCTTTCTATTGCTTCCCCAAGTATTGCCGCAGTCAATATAGTATTTTCCGTATCATCCTCACTGGCTATTTCATACGCCTTCCTCACAACAGTTTCAATCTCTGCGCCGGTATAGTTTTCAGTACCTTCAGCAAAGACCGTAAAATCCTCAACATCTGTGTCAAAACCATACTTTTTTATTAACAGCTTGAATATTTCGCCCCGCTCTTTACCATCCGGAAGCAGTATGGGTATTTTCTTATCAAATCTTCCCGCTCTCTTCAACGCAGGATCAATGAGATCCGGCCTGTTGGAGGCCGCAATAAAAATTACCTTCCCCCTATTATTAGTATTACCGGTAAACTGTAAAAATTCGCTAAATATATTTCTGCCCACACCGCTGTCTCCGCTGTCCCCTCTTCTGAAGGCTGTGTCAATCTCATCTACGAAAACAATAACCGGTTGCTGGGATTGTGCCCCAAGCAGGCATTTCTTGAAATTCTTTTCACTCTCGCCCACATATTGCCCCAAAATCCGTGACATGTCTATCTTTACACAGTTAAAACCGCTGGCTTTGGCCAATGCATTAACCAGCAGCGTTTTGCCCGTGCCCGATGGACCGCATAACAGTACGCCCATCGGCACCCTCCTGAGGTCTCCCTTCATGATGGGCTGAATAATATTTTTAATAATGTAATTTTTTGCCTTATCCATTCCTCCGATATTTTCAAACCCAATCTCGGGATATATAAATTCCAGCACATCTCCATATTCCTTCTGCAATACGGAATGCTTCTTGTCCTTGATAAACTCAAAACTTATGGGCACATCCTCTGCTTCAGCCTTCAGCTTGATATCCTTGATGGATTTCTTGCTAAGTCCCGAGGATAACTTAGCAAACTCGTCTATGCTGATATCTGTCTTTACGCACTCATCCTTAAGCAGGTGCTGAACATATTCTCTACGCTGCGCTTCACCCGGCAATCCCACAAGAACCGGCTCTATCCTGTAGGAAGATTTGAGCAGCTCGCGGCTCACATCTGCCAGGTTGTCGGCCAGCATAAGTACGGAGCTGCCAACGGAGGAGATCTTCGCATTGACCGACCACTCGCATATCCATACCAAAGCGACCCGCTCTTCCACCGACATGCTTGCAATATCTCCCGAGGGAATGATTTTCTCTACATGGTCAATGAAAAGCACCATTTTTGTATTCTTCAGCGCCTTGTCAATATAGGGAAACAATCTTGAGGGCATGGAGTTCATCATATTAACCGCCTCGTTTGAGGTGATGATGTTGAACTCCTTCTCCATGCCCGAATCAAAGAAAGTGAGACCCCTGGATATGTCATAAAAGGCAACGATGCCAAAACTCCTCTGCTTTATAAACTCCTCGTAAATGTATCTGTCCATATACCTGTAATTATCAACCAAGTCCCGGACATTAAAATAGAACAGAAATTCATGGGAAATGCCCGATTTATATTTGTTTAGAAATTCTTCATACCAAAAAACCCCCAAAGCCACTATTATCCCTCCATTTTGTTTGCGCACACAATTATACGTAAAATTGGGGTAAATGTTTATTATATTGCAACAGTTACATTGTTTGCACAACAATAGCAAACAATACATGTAATTTAAATCGGATTCTTTAGGAGGCGATTACATGGAAACTACCATCAACGTACCCTCGATTACCTGCAGCATCTGTTACAACCGTATAAAAACCGAGCTCGGCGGGCTGGCAGGCATCAATGGCATTGATATTGATTTAAAAGCACAAACAGTAAAAGTGGCCTACGACCCGGACCAGCACCACCCTCGGGACATCCGGAGCATGATAGCCGCAATGGGATATGAGGTGCTAAAATAAATTTACGTCAGTTGATTTTTCTTTATTGCTTTTATAATGGCCTCTTCCTGGTTTTTAATATGCCTCTGGGCAAATTTCATTGCAGCTTCGGGGTCCCTGTTAGCGATAGCATCGCGAATTTCGATATGTTCCCTTATAAGCTCCTTTGAACTGCTGTAATCCTTTATATAGATAACCCGGAACCTCTGCACCTGCTCCCGAAGGTTGTTGGAAATCTGAATAAGTTTGTCATTTCTGGACGAGCGGTAAATAATATCATGAAATTCAACATCTTTCTTGACCGAGCCATGTAAATTATCCTTCTCCAAATAATTAATAAACTGTGTTTGTGTGTGCTTCAATTCCTTTATTTCCTCGTCGGTAATACGTGTTGCGGAAAGGAATGACGCCAGACCGTCCAGCGTCGACCTCACCTCCAGGACATTCATGATATCCTTAACGGAAAGGTCCGCCACATGAGCACCCTTTCTTGGCACCATTGCAACAAGACCCTCAAGTTCAAGCTTTCTGATAGCCTCACGCACAGGCGTCCTGCTTACCCCCAACTTATTGGCCAGCTGCACTTCCATTAGCCTTTCCCTGGGTTTAAGTTCGCCTACGATAATAGCCTCCCTTAGCGTATCGAAGATCACCTCCCGTATAGGTTTATAGTCATTCAGGTTTACTTTTGATAATTTTCCTGCCATCTCTGTACTCTCCTTATTAGTCTATTCTCTATTTGCGCATTCCTGCCGACTCAGGGCTACAGCGTTACTGCCGAATAATCCTTGCGGAAATAACGCGTTAAAGCATTCGCAATTATTTCTGCAAGGCGCATGAATGCCAATCAAAAAATGAAACTTTCGCTGTAGTCCGAGTGTAAAAGCATTTCCATCTGCTGTCTGCTGTCAGTCTTCTATAAGCCGTAGCCGCAGTTGCGCTGTCTGAAAAGATTCCGAATACAGTCGGTCCGCTCCCGCTCATTATGCTTCCCAATGCACCGAATTCAATGAGTCTCTCCTTCGCCTCCCGTATTATACCGAATTTAGGTATCGTTACCTCCTCAAGCACATTCTTCATATTGCCGGCAACAGTCTTGATATCTTGTTTTGCTAATGCCTGTACAACCAGGTTTATGTCAGGCCTGTCACAGTCCGCTATTTCTGAAATCTTCAGCTTCGCATATACCCAGGCAGTAGAAACATCCATTTCAGGTTTGACAAGAATAATATCCACGCCGCTGAAGTCCTCCAAAGCAGTCAGACGTTCCCCTATCCCCTCGGCAAGCCTTGTACCGCCGTCTATACAAAAAGGCACATCAGCTCCTACCTGCTTCCCAAGTCTTCTTAGGTCATCGGATTCAAGCCCTATCATAAAAAGGTCATTCAAGCCTCTTAAAACAGCCGCTGCATCAGCACTTCCTCCTGCAAGACCGGCAGCCACAGGAATCCTTTTAATTATCGTAATTCTCACGCCGCTTTTTATTCCCTGACCGCTCATCAGCAAGTCGGCCGCTTTCCAGGCTGTATTCGTACCATCCTGGGGTACCCGCCTGTTGTTACATTCCAGGCTTATACCGCCAGACACAGCTTCCAACCGCACTGTGTCATGAAGCTCAACCGTCTGCATAATCATTCTGAGATCATGGTATCCGTCCTCTCTCTTCCTCAATACGTCCAGAGAAAGGTTGATTTTCGCATGAGCCGCTACTTCCAAAACAGCCATTGTCTACCTCATCAAACATGGAGTGTGACCATTCTTATTTAGTATATTATATACAAAAAACAATTTAAACACAAATAAAAAGTGCTTGAATATGAGCTTTCAAGCACCTGAAGTACATATTAATTTTAAATTTATGTGCATTTCTAGATTCTTTTTGGTATTAATATTTGTTGCCCCGGAGATAACATATCTGTATTCTCCCCTTCATTATCCCTCTTTAGCTTATCAACAGTAGTATAGTATTTCTTTGCTATTTTCCAAAGTGTGTCTCCTTGCTGTGTAAAATAAATAGTAATACTCGGCTGCTGCTCCAGTCTCTTGTCATCAAGAGGCTGCTCAATTACTCTTATAACAACGGGTATCGTCACCTGGCCGCTTAATCTGGTCAACAGCCCTATCACAAAACGAACCTCAACTTCTTTTACCGAAACCATGCTATAACTGCAGTGTTCAATACTCATATCAACGTCAAGAGCCATACCTGCTCTGACGCCCTTAACATCCAGCGACTGTCTGAAGGGTATTTCCCTGCTAATACAGAAAACAGGTTGTTCCTCGTTATTGGCCAGGTAAAGGATATTGCAGCCGACCACTCCCTCAAGTACTACATGATCATCTGTTATACTGCTCTCAGAAAGTGAAAGCTTGCCGAGCACATTGAATACCTCGGAGATATCCGGGGATTCTTCATCAATTCCCATATATTCTTTCAGCGAGACCTGACTTTTGTTTTCAGCCACCAGTTCCTCCATCCTCAGCTGCTCTTTTTCAAGGCTTATTCTGGAGTTGGGGCTGTAGGCGTCCTCAACTAACTCTATCTGTTTTTTACCGAAACATTCTGTATAAGCATTCAGCATAATCTCGCACTGGAGCTGGCGCAGTTCGCCGTCAGCATCTTCTTCCGCCGCAAAAGACATATCCCCTGTATTAAATTCTACATTACAGTAAGATGTTTCATCTACACCCTGAAGGTCTATATAGTGGCTAAATGGAATTTCATGTTCCATAAACTGTATACTCCGCACCTCATCGTCAGCGATATACAGCGTTGAAACATTCATCTCACCCTTGGCAATTATTTTGTTGTCAGTCAGCTTAAAATCCTTGCCCGTAATCTTCACATCATTTCTGAGAACTTCCAGTATGGTAGGCTTTCCCGCTGGTATCTCAAGTATTTCCCGTACCGGGCAAACAGTGCTGCTATCGCCGATATACGAATTCACGCCGACCTTGCCCCTTAGCACCTGCACACCCTCTACACCCCCGAGGTCCTGCGTAATATATTGCTCCAACTGGCTGGCTACCCTGCCTTTAAGGTTGACAATTGTCTTCACATTTATCTTCCTGCTATTTAATATTTCATACTCCATATGCTCAATATCGCATATCACCCTGCACTGCATACCATGCCGGGTATTTGGTATGTCCATTGAGTACAGGAAGTCTGTAGCCGTATTAATACTTTTCACCAATTGTTCAGGATCGTCTGAAATATATAGTATTTTGTATCTTACCGTACCGTTGATAAGCAGCTTGTCTGAAGCAGCTTCCGTAGTATTGACATAGGCCTCTCCATCCAGTAGCAATATACGGGCAATATCCGGCTTTATATCCGGAACTATAATATCATTTTCTACAATGGTCTGTGTTGAATCCTTACCTATGGGTTGATTAAACCTGACGACCTCTTTGACTAGTTCAAGAGACATTTTATATCCTCCCCCCGCATGACTGTGAACAATATCATCATTTAATGTATATTGACCAGGCCTCTTAATTATTCCAACAATAAGATTCTCAATACAGCAAAGAAGTTGTTGAAATCTTAATCGGAGGAGTAAGATTATTTTCCACACCTTGGGCAAAGACCATTTGGTCTGAAAGAATCAGGAAGACCTTCATTTGGAAGAGGAAGAGGCTCTTCACGTTTCCCTTTTTCTATATAATTCTCAAAAAAGTTAAACAAATTCTACCACCTTATCTTATTACGCCGAATCCATGAAATTAAGCGAGTCCCGGTTCACATACCAAGCATACTTCTAAAATATCGATGCTTGTTTTTCCTTCACTAGATTTATGAAGGAAGCAATATCAATTATCCACACTTGTTGCTTCGGTAAATATGTTGAATGTAAAGTTCTCGGTAAGACAAGCTGCAGCTTTCTATCATTCATCTCGTTTGTCTGGTTCTCACTAATTGCCGCTTCTAATGTTAACAGATGCTTATACTCTATTCTGTCAGCCTCTGTCAGAACCTGCCTCCATCTGTCTTTACATGTACTTTTCACTCCA
This sequence comes from uncultured Oscillospiraceae bacterium, assembly GCA_964349435.1. Taxonomy (GTDB): domain Bacteria; phylum Bacillota; class Clostridia; order Acetivibrionales; family DTU013; genus CAYGHY01. The sequence goes on along the minus strand of CAYGHY010000008.1, from coordinate 12,176 downwards.
AGCATTGTTAACAATACTTGATTAAAGGATACATCATGATATTTTTTAATACTTGGGAATATAAAGTCGGGTTTCGATTTGTTCTCTGTAACTTTTGTTCTATCATACAAGACTCCACAATCTGCAAAAATCTTTTCCATATGATTTTCCAATGCATATCCAACTCGACTCTTACGCCGGTTTTGGACGGAAAGGGACAAAGATAAAAAATCATCTACTACAAATCCTTGCGACAATCTTTCTGCTATCAAATACCGTTCCAATGTGCGGAACAAAATTTCCTCGCGTTCCATCCAGGACATAAGTGCAATATCAGGGCATTCTAAAGCATTTACATCTCTCAATGTAGAACGGGCATACTCTGAAAAATCCTTGGTAGGAGGGAAAGATCCACCAAACATTTCAATCATGTCATCAAGGTATGTATCTGCACTATCTTGTATTTCTACACCGATTTGCTCAAGAATGATTCTAGAAGCAAATGCGATTCTGTCCTGTTCACTCTCGAGCTCTCCCCTTACTGAAAAACCAGGATGGGATATATCATTGATGCCAAACAGCCAGAGTATCTGATTTGCCACTGTCGAGTCTTTTTCGGCGATAACAACCACGACAGGATTGTCAGGTCTCATTCCTATTACCAATAGGTCTCCTTCTGCTGCACACATCGAAACTGTTGTGGTTGGAAAGTACAAACGATGCTCAGAACGTTTTGGGTGTCTGGCACGTGCATCATACCATGTCAGAAACCCATCAGCTGTAACGGGTTCATCATCGCTATCATTAAGATATAAAAATTTGGCGATATAGTTTATTTTACTGTCGTTGGCTTCTCCGAAGAGCTTCTTTAAACCCTCAACACCATTGAATTCATGTTGGTGGCTTCTAAACACATCAGCTTCGACTGCACTGAGTTTTTTAGCTGCAACCCCTGTAAAATACTGTGACAGATAGCCTGCTTTCATTTTCCCCCCCAATAAGCAACTATAAATGAGGCAGCATGATTTTTGCAACTTCCTGCATTACTGGGACAACAACAGAGTTTCCAAACTGCCTATAAGCTTGGGTATCTGAAACTACTATTCTATAACTGTCAGGATAGCCCATCAATCTGGCACATTCTCTTGGAGTCAAGCGTCTTGGGTTTTTTCCGTTTCCCCTAGAAATCAATATCTCCGAGCCATCCTTATAATATCTTGCAGATAGTGTTCTAGCAATATCATTCCTAGTTGCGAGACCATAACCAAAGCCATTACCTTTGGCTTTGTGCTTATCGGAATAATTCTGCAAGAACTCCCATAACTTGTCGCTTAAAACGTACTTGCTATGCACCTTAGCTATATCACCTGTAGTATAAGGTTCTTCAACTCTTTCGCTTCCATCCTCTGGATGCAGAATCTCTTTGAGAGTAGGTACACTTTGCGGAAGTTGTAAATCTTCCCAAGAAAATGCTGTCTTTTCCCTAAACCCAACAATTAAAATACGTTCTCTGTGTTGTGGCACCCAATGTCTACCGTCTATAACTTTCCAATGGACATCATAACCAAGTTCATCCTTCAATGTCTGTATAATAATATTAAATGTACTACCTCCATTATGGGAAAGCAAGTTCTTTACATTTTCTAGCAGGAATGCTTTTGGTCTTTTTGCAGCAATGATTCTTGCAACATCAAAAAAAAGTGTTCCCTGTGTGGTACACTCAAAGCCGTGGGGTCTACCCAAAGAATTTTTCTTGGATACTCCTGCAATGGAAAAAGGCTGACAGGGAAATCCAGCAAGAAGCACATCATGGCCAGGAATTTCACCGGCTGGATAAGGAACAATATCTCCTACAAAAGGATGTTCCTCTCCGAAGTTCTCCGTGTATGTTTTTTTCGACCATTCATTCCACTCACTTGTAAAGACACATGTTCCGCCTACTGATTCAAAACCCAGCCTGATACCGCCGATTCCTGCGAATAAATCAATAAACGTCAAATGCTTTATTGGTCTTCCGTTAACTTCCATTTGTTTTCTCCCTCACAAGCATTCTAAATGTATAATATCATAAAGCAAGGACATGTAAAAGGTTTATAATAAGAAACATACGTTCGATATAATAATAAAACTTATTTCCTGTTCTGTCAATATTTATATCAACAGTTGCTACATAATCTTGATATTCAGGTAGTATGTCTATTCATAGCAACTGCCTCTGATTTCTTCTAGAAGTCTGATAAGTCTGTCGCCAGGGTCACTTTTGAGCTCACATTCCCATACGATGATAACTTTCCATCCCAAATGTTCCAATTCCTTTATTATAAGCTTCTCTCTTTCTACATTGCCATTGAGCTTATTAGTCCAGAAATCAGTTCTTGTTTTGGGGATTGTTGAATATTTGCAGTTTGTATGTACATGCCAGAAACATCCATTTATACATATTACAGTATTATGCTTGGGTAAGACAATGTCGGGTATTCTAGGATATCTTCTGGCGGGAAAGCTGACATTTAATTTCCAGTATTTCATTAAAAGATGCAAGGATTATGGTCAACCAGTTCTGGGGTTACCCACATGAAATAGCGAAGCGCCAAGAAGTTGAACCTACAATCGCAGTAGACCATTAAATTAGAATAACCGCCTCGGACTGCTCTCCTTGGCGGTTTTCCTCCTTATTAACAATATCCAGTTGCTGTACGGTTGCTGTAAACTCAATGATCATAAACTACTTCAAGATACAGCAAAAGCCGCAATCGCTTGCGGCTTCTACATTTCGTTGGTTGCGGGGGCAGGATTTGGACCTGCGACCTTCGGGTTATGAGCCCGACGAGCTACCGGACTGCTCCACCCCGCGATATTATTGTTTTGCATTTGCAATAGTCCTACTCGCAATTGCTTTTTTAGTATAACACCGCATATCCCATAATGCAAGTAATTTGATAAACAATTTCTGCGGGGGATAGGGAAGATATTCACAAGGCTAGACGGAGAACAATATCATCCTGGCAGCGTAAGTTGTGCGTTCAGCGAGTTTCTTGAGAAGAATAATCTGCCACATATTAGATTGCACGATATGAGACACTTTAACGGAACCATGATGTTGAAGCACGGAGTTTCCGAAAGAGAAGCAATGGAGAGGACGGGACATTCAACAGCGACGATGCTCAAAAAATACCAGCACATCTTAAAAGAAATGGACGTAAAAAGCGCGGACAAACTTAATAATGTTTTGAACAAAAAAAATAATTCTGGTGCCATTTTTGGTATCAAAGCATAAAAATAGGTTTCAGAGAAACCCCTGAAACCCTTGGTGCCGAAGACCGGGGTCGAACCGGTACGGCATTGCTGCCGCAGGATTTTAAGTCCTGTGCGTCTGCCAGTTCCGCCACTTCGGCACATGCATAAATATCGTAACACCATCGGTTTGCAGTGTCAAGCGTTTTCTGAGTTCTGAAAAATCAGTACAATCAGCAAAATCAATCTTCTTACATATCGCATACAAAACAATAACACCTTGCCTATTAAAAGCAAAGTGCCATCAAGCGTACACATAATGGTAAACTAATAATGCTGCGAGGATTTCCTGTAGCCTCCACTGCCTCTTTTTGACTCGAAGCTTTTTTTGAGGTCATGCATTCTTTCGTCGCTATCCTTCATATACTTTGCAAGGCGATCTTCAAAAGACATACCGCCATTGTCAGCTCTGCCCCATTCCGTTTCAACAGGCGGTCTGCCTGTTCTGGTCAATGATTTACGGTCAACGGCCCTTTTAATGGATAAGCTGATTTTGCCGTTATCCAACGAAAGAACCTTTACCTTGACATCTTGATTCTCTTTTAAGTGATTTTTAATGTCCTTTACATATTCCTCGGCAATTTCAGAAATGTGAACCAGACCAGTTTTCCCCTCAGGAAGTTGAACAAAAGCTCCGAAATTAGTTATTCCGGCAACCTTACCCTCAACGATATTTCCAACCTCAACAAGCATACAGAAAGAAATCCTCCTCAAAGTTTATAAAAAACGGTCTAAGCCGTTTAAACAAGAATATCTAGCTTGTTATAATATTCAAAAACAATTTGATTATATAGCATGGACAATATTTCGTCAAGCCTGCAAAGCAAGTTTTGCGCAGTGTTATGCTGGTCTGAAGCAATGTGTTTTATATAGTAAGATGTTATTGGCCTATATCGACAAAAACTCTTTCATTTCTTTTAACCATGCCTAATTTATCTCTGGCAACCTTTTCTTTATATTCATCGCTATCTATTATTTCTTGCTCTTTTTTCAGCTCCTCATTAGTCTTTGCCGCTTCCTTGATTTTATCCTCTATCTTATTCATTTCAAGACTTTTGGCACTTAACATCTTCTGCTGGCCCACAGCAACATAAGACAAATATATAAATATTGCCAGCAACACAAACATGCCAAATGAAGATTTGTTTCTTTTGTTCAATCAACCCATCTCCTTGTCTCTATCCTTTATTAATTCTATGCTTCTCTTAAAAATCCTGCTATATAAGACAAATTTATTAAATTTCACCACTCCCTAAATCTTTTTTCTGATGTTGTAAAATTTTTTTTTGAAAAATACCAGTTTGGAAAGTCCCACCTTTCCTTTGCTCCTGACTTTTCTCATGGATTTGCCCGCTGTTCTTGCCAGCCTGCGCAAAGGTACCGATATGATCTGCAGTATCAGTCTTACAGGGTATGATATAAAAAAAATAAGGGCTTTTAACACATATGTAACTATTTTAATAATAAAAAGAGAGGAGCCCATAATGATTCTACTGAACAAGAGCGCATACAATACTACACCGAGCAGCGTTCCAATAAACAAATACGCCCTGAGTTCACCATCATTACTGTAATATATGGTCACAAACATGATTAAAGCAACAATAAGCCAGTACAGCAAGTCTTCCACACTGGTGATCAGGCTGCCTGTTTTAATAGCTTTCCTGATTATCCTGAAAATATCATAAACCAGCGCAATAGCTATGCCGCCAATTATTGTGCACAAAAATACATATGCCTGGGTGCTTACCGGAATGATCATTTAAACATCCGGGCAAAAAAGCCACCGCCCTTATTTCTCGAACCGTCTCTGTCCGAATATTCACAGCTTACGATTTCGCCCTCTATCCCAAGCTCTGAGTTATCAATGTTCAGTTTGCTGATATGCAGATCGATACCTTTAATTACCAGCATTCCAAGCTCCGTATCTACAACGACACACTCGTCATTGAAGCTTTCCACATCAACAACACCGGAAATATTCAGTTTCGCTCTGTTTTCAAGAATCAGGTTTTGTACTCTGGGCTTCGTTGCCTTCTTATCCTCTATCATTCATATCCCTCCTGCTCGTCAAGCATTTCACAGGGAGCGTTGAAATACGACTTCCATTAAAACTTTTCCATATTTCAGCCGACCCATACTTGATTTATATGCATGTACACGAGATAAAATGATAATAGATTCTCTACTGTGCTTTAAAACAACGCCCAAAAGAGCAATTTGCATTGTAAACTGCCCTTTTGAGAATCCTTTGTAAAATAACTGCTTCAGTTAACCTATTTAATAATGTACATCTCTTTTGAATCAGCCTTTGAAACATGTTCTGCCACAGAAGTGATTTCGACCGTTGTAAGGCTGCTGCCAAATCTTATTTCAACAACATCCCCCACCTTTACCTCAGTACCGGGCTTGGCAGTTTTACCGTTTATTATCACATGCCCTGTCTCGCAAGCTTCATTGGCAAGTGTACGTCGCTTAATGAGCCTGGATACTTTCAGATATTTATCTATCCTCATTTAATACATCCCCTTATCGATTTTTGTTATGAGTACTACAGCGAAATTTACATTTTTTAATGGTATTCATGCGTCTTACAGAAATAATGTGAATGCATTCGTGTGTTATTTCTGCACGTATTATTCGGCAGTTTTCGCTGTAGTCTTAGTCGTTGACCATATCCTTCAACGCCTTGCCTACCTTGAATACCGGTGCTTTTGAGGCTTTTATCGTAATTTCTTTTTTGGTCTGGGGGTTTCTGCCTTTCCTTTCGGCTCTCTCTCTTACTTCAAAGGAGCCAAAGCCTACAAGCTGCACTTTGTCACCGTTTACAAGAGCCTCTTCCACGCTCTCAACAAATGCATTCAAAGCCTTCTCAGCATCTACCCTTGTTATGTCACCCTTTTCTGAAATGCTTTTAATCAGTTCCGCCTTGTTCATTTACTTCCTCCTTTTCACTTGCATCCGCTCTCAATTATTTAATTTCACCGGCAGTTGCTCCTTTGCATCATTCCAAAGCTCATCCATCTCCGCAAGACTCATTTCTTCAAGCTTTTTGCCTGCTTTTGTACTCTGTTGTTCAACATACTCAAACCTTCTGATAAACTTGTTAATCGTCCCGGTAAGAGCCAGCTCGGGCTGCACCTTGAGGAATCTGGACAGGTTTACAAGTGCAAATATTGCATCTCCCAGTTCATCCGTTATTCTTTCCACATTTTTACTCTGGTATACATCCCGCAATTCCCGAATTTCCTCATCAACCTTTTTGAACACATCTTCTATGTTGTCCCAGTCGAAGCCTACCTGGGCAGCCTTCTGCTGCACCTTGTAACTCCTCATCAAACCCGGAAGGTTGGAAGGAACATCCTTTAGAACTCCGGTATGGTTTTTTAACTGTTTTTCCTTCTTCTTGGCAGCTTCCCAATTTTCAACTACCTGGTCGGGCGAATCCGCTTTCACATCCCCGAATATATGCGTGTGTCTTGAGATCAGCTTCCTGCAAATTTCAGATGTCACGTCTCCAATGTCAAAATCTCCTTGCTCTTTTGCAATCTGCGTATGAAATACAATTTGCAGAAGCAAGTCTCCAAGCTCATTGCAGAATTTAGCCATATTACCCGCATCAAGTGCCTCAAGCACCTCGTAAGTCTCCTCTATCATGTATATCCGCAAGCTTTCATGTGTCTGTTCCCTGTCCCACGGACAACCGCTTTCTGCCCGCAGCTTTGCCATAATACCCAGAAGATCGTTGAAATCATACTTATCCTTTATCATTAAAGTGTCTCCTGTCTTATATTTTAAGATACTAAGGGTCGGCTGAAATATTACTTCCGGTACTTTTTCGGCGAACGGGGCTCTGCTGTAGTTCCCCAAAAAAGTTTTAGCGGAAGTTATATTTCAACGATTCCTAACGCCGGAAGAGGTAACTGCTACAATGAAAATTATAGATAAGTTTGAGGGTAAAATCAATGATATAGTTGCGAAACATAGCTGCATTACCTGTTGAAAGCAAAGAAGCAGTGTATTATACTATGATAAGTAGGAAAATCCGCTACCTATACTTTAAAAAAATGCATCAATGCAGGAGGAATAAAATGCAATATAAGCTAATCGCGGCAGATATGGATGGAACACTATTAAATAGCCAGGGAATTATTACAGAAAGGACTATAAACTCTATTCAAAGAGCTTCTAAGAAAGGTGTAATATTTACACTCTGTACAGGCAGGCCTATAAAAGGAGTTGAGCGTTTCAATAGCATTTTGGATTTGGATGCCCCTTTTATTACTTATAACGGTGCTATGATTGTAATGGGTAAATCTAAAGAGATTCTATATGAACAAGGTCTTTCGGCTGAAGATGCAAGGAGTATACTGCATTGGGGAAAGAAGTTTAAAACGACTATTATGGTCTGGTCAAAAAACGAGTTGTATGCGAATGAGCTAAACGAAAGAGTGCACGATTACAAGCAGCTATCAACTGTCGAGCCAATTCTGATTAAAAATGAAGAAGATATTATTCAAAAAGGCATTACAAAAATTTTATGGTATGACGATGTAGGCAAAATAGACTATTTTCAAAATGTTTTAAAAGAAAATCTGGGAATTGGCATTAATTATTACACATCAAAACCTACGTTTTTAGAGTTTGTTGACAAGAGGGTTTCAAAAGCGGCTGCAATAGAGAAATTAGGCGATTATTTTGGGATTAAAGCAGAGGAAATGATCGCCATAGGCGATGGCTATAATGACCTGCCAATGATTGCATATGCCGGAATGGGCGTAGCCATGGCAAATGCACCTGAAGCAATCAGGGAAAGGGCGGATTATGTGACTTTGTCAAATGATGAAGATGGAGTAGCGCATGTTCTTGATAAATTCGTTATATAGTTCATTATCCCGGGCAACTTCCTCATTTTCCACTCATATACAATCTTCAAACGTTTCATTAAAATTTTTTTCAACTTCCAAGATGCTTTTATACCTTTGCTCAACACCCATAAGCCTTTTCAAAAAAATCAGTTCTTTTTCGGTTAATTCCAGCTCTCTATACCAGGGAATTCTTTTGCCGGCTTTGAAATCTATAGAGGTATAATACAGGTGCACGAGAAAATCACCTAAAAAAGCAAAGTCTATATCAGCCCGATATTTTTTATCGTCAATCCGGCGTGCAAGCCCAAAATCCACAAGATAAACCGTCCCTCCGTCATACAAGGCATTTGATACCCTGATATCTCTATGGACTATACCCTTAGAATGCAAGTACTTTAATACTTCAACAAGCCGACTCCCTACTCTGTATATCTCTTCTCTGCCAAACACATGCTTTTCAAGATAAATAACATCCTCAAAGGTTTTGCCTTCCTTAAATTCAAGTATATACCCATGGAAATCTTTTTGTTCAATCTTTTCAATAAACCGGGGTATGTTCTTGTGCTGTAAATTCATTAGTACTTCTTCCTCAAAGCAGGCCTTTGCCCCAGCCCTCTTCATCATTCCCCTTTTTAATTGCTTGAGTATATATAACCTTTCTCCGGTTGAAACCTTATAGCAGATACCGTATCTGCCTTCTCCGATTATATTCTCTATTGTATATTCATTCATCCGGTCCGAAGGCTTAAAAATTTTGTCCCGTCTGAATAGGCCTAAGACCATGAGCTTCTCCGTTTATGTCGGTTTGGATAATTTTCGTTGTTATAATCGGAATAATTTCTGCTATTTGAGTCTGAATGGTACCTTGACTGTCTTTTAAAATCTGTCAGCATAGCAAATATTTTGCCCAATATCCCTCCCGAACTATGTGGTCGTTTATAATGCCCTCCGCCATAATTCTGATTAGGGTAATGCCCTTTACTTCTTGATCTTGAAAATAAACCCATATCGAACCCTCCTTATTTCATTTCCATTGTATTACTATATGTGCATAGGTGTCAATAAAAACACTGGTACTATACATTTATCGAGACTTCCACACAAACTCTTCGCACCAAAATCAGTGTTTGGGGTCGGCTGAAATATTACTTCCGTTACTTTTTCGGCGAACGGGGCTCCGCTGTAATTCCCCAAAAAAGTTTTCGCGGAAGCTGTATTTCAACGATTTCTTAGTATGGAAAAGCGGATTGAAGCTATTTAATTCTATATCTTGACAAGACTTTTGAGTCAAATTATAATATGGATAATACAATTGAATAGCGACGGATGATGGTTGAGGGAGAGAAGCTGTAAATAAAAGCAGCTCACCGAAGGAGCGAAACTCTCAGGTAAGAAGACTTCAATCGGACGTACCTCTGGAGAGACCGTAAATGGCGCCGAAGGGGCATTTCCTGATAAAGGAATAATCTCTCAGGCAAAAGGACAGAGTTAAACAAAAGTAGGAATACTTTTGTAGTGTCACGACAGAGGTCAAACTTTTTAGTTTGGCTTTTTTTTGTAAAAAATTGAAGGGAGAATATTTATGGGCAGAGTCTACAATTTTTCAGCCGGACCCTCAATGCTGCCGGAACCGGTTTTAAGAAAAGCAGCCGAGGAGATGCTTGATTACAGAGGCACCGGAATGTCTGTAATGGAAATGAGCCATAGATCCAAGGTATATATTTCTATAATTGAAAAGGCCGAGAGTATGATACGCAAATTGATGGGAATTCCAGACAATTATTCGGTTCTGTTCCTCCAGGGTGGTGCTTCTTCTCAGTTTGCAATGGTTCCTATGAACCTGATGAACAAGAGCAAAAAGGCAGATTATGTAAATACGGGAAACTGGTCAAAAAAGGCCATTTCTGAAGCAAAGCTTTTTGGAGCGGCAAATGTGATTGCCTCGTCAGAGGATAAAAATTTCACATATATTCCTGACAGCTTCAAAATTTCAGAGGACGCAGACTATGTACATGTTACCAGTAACAATACCCTTGAGGGCACCCGTTTTGTTAAATTCCCCAAAACAGGGGATATTCCGCTTGTTGCAGACATGTCGAGCGATATTATGTCAGTAGCATTTGATGTGTCGCAGTTCGGCTTGATTTATGCCGGTGCGCAGAAAAATCTGGGACCTGCAGGCGTCACCATAGTTATTATCCGTAATGATTTAATCGGAAGGCATATTGAAAAAACACCAACAATGCTGAGGTACGATACCCACACTAAGGAAAAATCCCTGTATAATACTCCGCCGTGCTATGCAATCTATATTGCGGGACTGGTTTTCGAATGGATAGAGGAAATGGGCGGAATTAAGGCAATTGAAGCCGCTAATTATGAGAAAGCAAAAATACTATATGATTTTCTCGATAACTCCGAAATGTTTACAAACCCTGTAATCAAAGAGGACCGTTCGATCATGAATATTCCGTTTACTGCTCCGAATGATGAGCTTAATGAAAAGTTCATATCCGAATCAGAGAAGGCAGGTTTGTGCACTTTACGCGGGCATAGGCTTGTAGGCGGAATGAGAGCCAGTATTTATAATGCCATGCCGCTAAGTGGTGTAAAAAAGCTTGTTGAATTCATGAAGGCTTTTGAAATGGAAAACAAATAATTAGGGAGGATCATGTATGTTTTCAATACAAACACTTAACAAAATATCTGAAAAAGGCTTGGACTTACTACCTGAGGACAAATACCGGGTATCCTCTGAGGAAACTTCTCCTGACGCCATATTGGTGCGCAGCGCCAACATGCTGGAGATGCAGTTGCCCGACAATATAAAGGCAATAGCAAGGGCAGGGGCAGGCGTGAATAATATTCCCCTTGACAGGTGCACGGAAAAGGGAATTGTCGTGTTTAATACCCCAGGTGCAAATGCAAATGGTGTTAAGGAATTGGTGATTGCTTCGCTTTTTCTATCCTCGCGCAGGATCTATCAGGGAATAAACTGGGCGCAATCTCTTAAAGGAAAGGGTCAGGAAGTTGCGAAGCTTATAGAAAAGGGCAAGTCTGATTTTGAAGGACCTGAAATAAAAGGAAAAAGAATCGGGATAATAGGTTTGGGCGCTATCGGTGTAATGGTTGCCAATGACGCCGCCGCCCTCGGCATGGAGGTAATCGGTTATGACCCATATATTTCCATCAATTCAGCGTGGGGGCTGTCAAGCAGTGTAATTAGGGCTACCAGCCTGGACCAGATTTTTTCAACCAGCGACTATATTACGATTCATATTCCTTTAGACAACACTACAAAAGGAATGATAAACAAAGATAAATTTGCTGTAATGAAAAATGGCGTGAGGATAATTAATCTGGCCAGAGCGGGCTTATGTAACAACAAAGACCTTTTGGAGGCAATCGATAGCGGAATTGTTGCTTGTTATGTGACAGACTTTCCGGAGGATGAGCTTCTTGGCAATGACAACATAATCGCGATACCTCACCTGGGTGCCTCCACGCCCGAATCCGAGGAAAATTGCGCTGTAATGGCGGCGAAGCAGCTCAAGGATTACCTTGAATATGGCGCCATTAAAAATTCAGTCAATTTCCCTGATTGCGACCTTCTGTACAAGGGAAATACCAGACTTATTACAGCGCACATGAATATTCCGAATATGGTAGGACAGGTCACTACTATACTTGCAGCAGAGAAAATAAACATTGCAGATATGGTAAACCACCATAAGGACAAGGTCGGCTATAATATTATTGATTTTGAAGGCGAACTTGACGAAGCGGTCTTTGAGAGAATACGAAGAATCGAAGGGGTCAAAATGGCCAGAATTATCAAATAAATTCGCTCGCAAACCATTACTTGAAAGCCCCGCCGGCTCTTTGCCCAAGGGGCTTTTCTGCAGCCTGTGCCGGCGCCTCTCAACACCCGGCGCAGCAACGCCTCTTCGAATATGGTGTAAAAATTTGAGAATTATACAGCTTAATTATAAAATATATCGTATAATATATAAAATATTCTTATATGAGGTAATG
>CAYGHY010000007.1:0-29374 GCA_964349435.1 uncultured Oscillospiraceae bacterium | reverse complement strand
TATTTGTAGAATATATATTTTCTTATTATATGCCGCAACAAGGATCAATCAGTTATTACGTCTTGTCTCTATGTTCCCTGTGTTTATCAGCAATTTGATCAAGCTTCCTCAACCTGTGGTTTACACCGGATTTGCCAAGAGGTGGTGATAAAAGCCGGCCTAGTTCCACCAGGCTGACATCGCTATGCTCAAGTCTCAACTCTGCTATGTCTCGAAGGCTTCCCGGCAGCTTGCCGAATCCTATATTTTGGGCAATATAGCGGATGTTTTCCACCTGTCTCATTGATGCATCCACAGTTTTCCCAAGGTTGGCCGTCTCACAGTTAACAATCCGGTTGACGGTATTGCGCATGCCCTTAAGTATTCTTATATTCTCAAGTCCCATCAAAGCAGTATGGGCTCCTACGATATTTAGAAAATCAACAATATTTTCGCCTTCCTTAAGATAAGTGACATAACTACCTTTTCTCATTATTATTCTTGCATTCAGTCTAAAGGTGCCCAAAATTCTTCTTATGTCCTGTGCCTGCTGATGGGTTCTGAGAGTAAGCTCAAGATGATAGGTTTTCTCAGGATCGCTTATTGAGCCTCCGGCCAGAAAGGCTCCCCTTAAAAATGCTTTCCTGCAGCATTGGCGAATCAGGCAGTTCCTGTCTGCAAGCACAAGCACGGCAGGCTGTCCCTCTGCAACCTTGACAGTCACTTCTGCCTGCTCCAGCAAATATGCCGAACCGATAACCGGCGTGACAAAGAGCATATAGGATACATGCTTCTTTAGCTTCTTACTCTTTCGTATGGTGACTTCGGGAGATATGTCGCAAAGCTTTTTGATATTGCTGTAGATTCTTCTGGCAAAGGCGGCATTTTCAGTGGTAATCCGGATATTATATCCGCTGCCCGGCACCACTGCAACAGCGCCGTTGAGGCAAATGACAGCCGACAACTCTGAAAGAAGGCAACAGTCGCTTACGTTCTCCAGTCGGCACAGTTCGTTTTTAACAGTTGATGAAAACGACAAAATCAAACACCCCTCAAGTTCATATATTCTTCGCATACAGAAGGCTTTATATTAGCAGTTCAGTGCGGATCCAGTCCCTCAGCTTCATCTGCCTGCACCTCTGCCATCCTTGTCAATATCCCTGTGCTCAACAATTGTTCTATGCTGTTTCTCTGAAAGATTTTTGTTCAATTCATCCGCTATGGCTACGGAACGGTGTCTTCCGCCTGTACAACCAATTCCTATGACCAGTTGCGATTTTCCCTCTTTCACATAGTTGGGGATTAGAAAATCCAGCATGGAGCTAAGCTTGTCAAAAAACTCAACGGTTTCCGTCAATTTAAGTACATATTCCTTCACATTGTCATGCTTTCCTGTCTGATATTTCATCGATTCTATATAGAAAGGATTTGGTATGAACCTGACATCAAAAATAAGGTCGCATTCAATCGGAACGCCGTATTTGTAGCCAAAGGAAATAATATTTATCATTAAGCCGCGAAAATTGCTGTCCTGTCCGATGATGCCCGTGATAGCATCCTTGAGCTGCTTCGGCGCCAGATTGGAGGTGTCAATTACATAGTCTGCCCTTTCTTTAATTCTCTGCAGTACGCGCCGCTCCTCTGCAATACCCTTTAAGAGCCTTCCCTCCCTCGCAAGGGGGTGTGATCTTCTGGACTCCTTATAACGCTTTATGACCACCTTATCCAAGGCTTCCATGAAAAGAATCTCAAAGGTATGTCCTTCTCCTCCCAATGCGTCCAGCGCTGGAAACAGATCATTTAGAAGCTCCCCGCCGCGTATATCTATGACCAGTGCTATTTTATCCATTTTCCTGTAGCTCTGCGAACAGATCTCTGCTATCTTGGGTATCAGTAGAGGCGGAAGGTTGTCAATACAAAAGAAACCGGCATCTTCAAGATGCTTTGCAACCAGACTTTTGCCCGCCCCCGATATTCCCGTAATGACAATAAATCTCATCTTTAGCCCCCCTTTGAGTATTTTACGATGTCTCCCTTCTTGAGTGCCAACAAAAAATAGCGTTGTTTCAAAAGAACCTTATTCTATTCTTCTCCAACAACTTTTACTTCTGTATGCAGTTCCACACCATACCAGTCAAATACCGTATCCTGTACGTGTTTTATCAATGCTAAAACGTCAGATGCTGTTGCTGTTCCTGTGTTTACTATGAAACCGCAATGCAGGCATGATACCTCAGCCCCGCCTATACGAAAGCCTTTAAGTCCACAATCCTGTATCAGCTTACCTGCAAAATAACCCTCCGGTCTTTTAAAAACACTCCCTGCGCTGGCCAGATCCAATGGCTGCTTCTCCCTCCGCAGTGTGCCAAACTCCTCCATTTTGGCTTTGATCTGTTCCTGATCGCCTTTTTTCAGCCTGATGCGAGATTTCAATACCACACCTTTATCCGACTGTATAAAGCTTGAACGTTTTCCAAAACGATGCTGCTGACGGTCAAGTGTAATAATTTTTCCGTCCCGGCCCAGGTATTCCGTACTCTCCACCACCATAGACATATCCCCATCATAGGCGCCTGCATTCATAGCAACAGCTCCCCCAAGTGCTCCCGGTATGCCTTCTGCAAACTCAAGACCGGTAAGCCCATTCTCCGATGCAATCCATGAAAGATGCGAGAGCAGAATACCCGGCTGCGCCACTATATCCTCATCCACCATCTCATATCTGCTCATATTTTCTCTGAGTTTTATCACAACACCCCTAATACCCCTGTCCCGGACAATCAAATTGGTACCGTTGCCCATCACTAACACTGGTATGCCAAGATCGGCACAGGTACTGCTGATATTTATCAGACTGTCTATGTCACAGGGTGTAACAAGTATATCCGCCGGGCCGCCTATTTTGATGGAAGTATGATTCGCCATCAACTCATCTGTCTTGATGTTGCCACTTCCCGCCATGCCGCTCAGCAGTTTTGCTGTAACCGCTTTATTCAAAGACCCTGCCCCTTTCAATATAATCATCCAACAAAAGCCTTCGTAAAAAACTTACAAACCGCATAGACAATGTACTGTATCTACATCTACTTTACTTCATAAATATTCTTTTAGAAGCTTTTCTTTCATGCAAATATCCTTCTATTTTTTCAAGAGATGTGCAAATTACCAGTTCTTCCGGCATTTTAGCTGCTTTTAGAATCCGCAGCACATGGTCAAATTTACCTATGTCATGGCATATATGTGCATCACTACCGCAAGAAACTCTGACTCCATACATTTTGCACTTTTCGACAAATTTGATGCAGTTTGCTTCGCTTCCTTTTCTTACCTCAAAAGAGCTGTTGTTTATTTCAATCAGTTTATTATACTCTGCCGCCACTTTAACCACCCTGTCGATATCCACCTGATAGAGCGTATTGCCCGGGTGTGCCACAGCATCCACATACGGGTTCTTTAAAGCGTTAATCAACCCATTTGTATGCTCTTCCAAGGTACCCGGGGTTATCGTGATATCATGAAAGCTTGCATTGACAAACTCAAGCCTTGAAAGCAATTCACCCGGTATGTCAAGCCCTCCTGAATAGTCTGTTATGTTGACCTCGGCGCCTTTTAAGATTCTCACACCATGTATAAATTTCGGGATTACCTTGAGATTCCAGAAATGCACCAATGATGGCGCCCCGAGCATCGATGGCCCGTGATCTGTCATGGCAATTGCTTCAATTCCGTTCAGAACCGCTTCTTTGGCATTCTCCTGCAGTGTGCTGTAGGAATGCCCGCTTGATAAAGTATGTGTATGTGTATCTACAACCAGTCTCAAAATATATTCCTCCTACTTAACGGCCTCATTTACGAACAGATCACTCATAACCTTTGCGGCATTATAACCCATTTTCTTTTGTCTATGGTTCATAGCCGCTACCTCGGCAATAATGGCAAGATTTCTGCCTGGCTTTACGGGAATGACCAGAGAAGGAACTGCTATACCCAATATATCAGTATATTGCTCCTCCAAACCGAGCCTGTCATACGTCTTGCTTACATTCCAATGTTCCAGCTTCATTACCAGGTTTATGTTTTCCTGCATTTTGACAGAACCCATACCATATAGGTTCTTAACATCCAGGATGCCTATCCCCCTTATTTCAATAAAATACCTTATGTTTTCAGGGGCATTCCCAAGCAGTGTCTTGTCGGAAACCCTTCTGATTTCCACGACATCATCCGCTATCAGTCTGTGTCCCCTTTTAACAAGCTCCAGAGCGGTCTCGCTCTTGCCGACGCCGCTTTCTCCAAGAATCAGGATGCCCTCGCCATATACTTCAACAAGACCTCCATGCTGTGATATTCTTGGTGCAAGCAGTACATTGAGATAGCGGATTAATCCGCTCATAAACCTTGACGTAATATCATCCGTTCTGAAAATGGGTATGCAATATTTTCTGGAAGCAATCAGCATTTCTTCGAAGGGCTCCAGGTTTCTGGCAATAACAAGACATGGAAAACCGGTTCTGAAAAAATCATCCAGCCTTTTCATACGATCCTTCGGTAACAAGCTGGCAAGGTAGGTTGTCTCAACCATCCCGATAATCTGGATCCTGTCTGTGCCAAATAACTCCATATAGCCGGATAGCTGCAATCCAGGCCTGTTGACATCAGAGGTGGTTATTTCAACATTATCCGTAACACAATCTACGCAAAGCTCTTCGAGCTGAAATTCCTTCACAATCTCACTAAGTTTTACAGTGAACATTCTCTCCTCCTTGATTTTTACAATTTCACCATGAAAAACCCCGGTACGGTAATTTTTTAGGATCTTTATAAATGCTCAGATAAAATTATATACCATTTCAGGCGTATCCTACAAGTCAATTTAGGGATCGTTGAAATATAACTTCCGCTATATCTTGAAAAGGAATTTCTCTTTTTCCCCCAAATAGCAAATGAAGCCCCGCAAAGTGATTTCCTCTGCAAGGCTCCTTTCCCTACATATAAGGGGGACGATGTTCATTTGTACTGGTGTGCTTTCTTTAAAACCATATCTTTTACTTTCATGAGTCTGGTGAGGTTTCCGCGTTCGTTCTCATCCAGCTTCATGACAATGTATTTTTTTGTTTCCTCCAGGTTCGGAATTAAAACATATTCCAATGCGTTTACGCGCCGGCGGGTCTTTTCAATCTCATCCGCCAAAAGCTGCGCAGATTTCTCCAGTTCCGCAAGCTTTAAAAGCTCCGGAGTTATATCGGATAACGTTGCAATAGCGCCATCCAGCTCTCCTGTAGTATTTGCAAAGCCATACGGATAGATATCGCCTTCCCCGCCGGTTCCCGCATCAAACTCCAAAATCGGTACATTCACACTCATGATATTACGGGTAGATATGTTTAATTGGATCTGATGCTTGGGAAACATTAATGCTTCCTCCAGAATCTCTGAATTCATCACAGCTCTGGCCATGACAAAGCGGGAGTGCACCATATTGAGCTTCTCCTCCACATCCTCGCGCAGACGCTTGTTTTCACGGACGATGTCCAGAAACTTTTTCATCAGTTCATCCCGTTTATCCTTCAAAAGCTTGTGACCTCTACGTGCAGTCTTTAACCTTTTTTTAAGGCCGGTCAAAACCATTCGGGTCGGATTCACATTCAATCTGGCCATATAATAACCGCCATCTCCTTCCCTTTATTTCTTCCCGGGCAGGTATTTATCGATAAGTTTCTGATCAATACGTTTCAATTCGCCTGCAGGCAGAATGGACAACAGCTTCCAACCAAGCTCCAGTGTGTCTATGATAGTTCTTTCAGTTTCAAATCCCTGTGATACATATTCCGCCTCAAAGCTTTCGGCAAACTTGGCATAAAGCTTATCCACATCTGTCAAGGCCGCATCTCCCAAAATAATCGCCAGCTCCTTTGCATCCTTCCCTCTGGCATAGGCTGCAAAAAGCTGGTTCATCGTATTGGCATGATCCTCGCGCGTCTTTCCGTTTCCAATTCCTTTATCTTTCAATCGGGATAAGGATGGGAGCACGTCAATAGGGGGCATAATGTCCTTTTTGTATAGCTCACGGCTCAGGATGATCTGTCCTTCCGTAATATACCCGGTCAGATCCGGAATCGGATGGGTTTTATCATCCTCAGGCATGGTCAGGATAGGTATTAATGTTATGCTTCCATCCAGACCTTTCCTTCTTCCTGCGCGCTCATAAATAGTGGCCAGGTCAGTATACAGATAACCAGGGTATCCACGGCGCCCGGGTACTTCCTTACGGGCGGCTGAAACCTCGCGGAGCGCTTCCGCATAGTTTGTGATGTCGGTTATTATAACCAGCACATGCATGTTTTTTTCAAATGCAAGATATTCCGCAGCCGAGAGAGCCATACGCGGAGTTGCTATACGTTCAACAGCCGGGTCGTTTGCAAGATTCATAAAAAGTACAGCCCTGTCTATAGCGCCTGTTCTTTTAAAATCACTGATAAAAAAATCAGCCTCTTCAAAGGTAATGCCAACGGCACCGAATACTACCGCAAACTTGCTGTCCGCGCCTAAAACTTTTGCCTGACGGGCAATCTGCGCAGCTAATTGGGCATGCGGCAAGCCTGAGCCTGAAAAAATGGGCAGCTTTTGTCCGCGAACCAATGTATTAAGGCCGTCAATGGCGGAAATACCGGTCTGTATAAACTCCGACGGATAGTTGCGGGCTGCGGGATTCATGGGCAGACCGTTAATATCCGATCTTTTATCCGGAATAATCTCAGGTCCTCCGTCTTTGGGATTTCCAAGACCGTCAAATACACGCCCCAGCATATCCATTGAAACAGGGAGTTCAAGCCCCCGACCTAAAAAGCGAACCTTACTGGTTGACAGATTTATACCGACAGCATTTTCAAACAGCTGAACTACAGCGTTTGATCCATCAACTTCCAAAACCTTGCAATGGCGTATTTCTCCATTGCCCAATTCTATCTCCCCAAGCTCATTATAAGTAACTCCCTCAACTCCCTGCACCAGCATCAAAGGTCCGGCAACTTCGGTGATGGAACGATATTCCTTTAACATGCTTATGCACCCTCCTTTGCAAACAAAGCATCCATCTGACCTGCCAATTCCTGTTCAATGGCTTTGAATTCCACATCCACATTTTCTTGCGGGATATATTTAATACGACCTATCTTCTCTCTGACCGGCAGGTCGAAAATCTTCTTTAGATCAATACCCTTTTTCACGGCATCCTGTGCCAGATAGAAGTAGGACAGTATTATCTTCAGCATTCTAAACTGTTTAACAGGTGCCGTAAAGGTGTCGATATCATGAAAGGCATTCTGATGAAGATAATCTTCGCGGATGGAGCGGGCTACTTCCAGGGTGACCCTGTCTTTTGGGGACAAGGCATCCACACCCACCAGCCTTACTATTTCATCCAGTTCGGATTCCTCCTGCAGTATCTTCATTATCTCTGACCGGTAATTATTGTAATCTCTGGATATATTGTCGCTATACCAATCCTTCATGCGCTCCGTATATAGAGAATAGCTTATGAGCCAATTAACTGCAGGGAAGTGTCTACGGTATGCAAGGTTTGAATCAAGCCCCCAGAACACTTTGACAATACGCAGGGTAGCCTGGGTAACCGGTTCGGAAATGTCTCCGCCGGGCGGTGATACCGCACCAATAGCCGACAATGCGCCAAGCCGCTCTCCGGAACCTAAAGTGATGACCTTTCCCGCGCGTTCATAGAACTGGGCAAGACGTGAGGAAAGGTACGCCGGATAACCTTCTTCACCTGGCATCTCTTCCAGACGTCCCGACATCTCGCGAAGCGCCTCGGCCCAACGGGAGGTTGAGTCGGCCAATAGCGCCACCGAATAACCCATATCGCGGAAATACTCCGCAATAGTAATTCCCGTATAAATAGAAGCCTCACGTGCCGCAACCGGCATATCGGATGTGTTGGCAATTAAAACTGTTCTTTTCATAATAGATTCACCGGTTTTTGGATCTTTCAGTTCCGGGAACTCCATCAAAACATCAGTCATTTCGTTTCCGCGTTCACCGCATCCGACATAAACGACCATATCGGCATCAGCCCACTTGGCTAATTGGTGCTGAACAACGGTTTTACCGCTTCCGAAAGGCCCGGGTATGGCAGCCACACCACCTTTTGCAATCGGGAAAAGGGTATCGAGTATCCTCTGCCCTGTAATCATTGGTTCATTCAGAGAGAGCTTTTCCTTATAGGGTCTTTCCTTTCGCACCGGCCACTTCTGCATCATGGTCAGCTTTTCAACGGCGCCGTCAGCTTTTTTTATGCTTGCCACTGTTTCTTCTACGGTAAATTCACCTTCAAGGATTTCCTCAACTGTTCCCGCAATCCCAAAAGGCACCATGATACGGTGTTCAAAAATAATATTCTCCTGAACAGTCCCCAGGATATCCCCGGCAACCACCCTGTCACCTTTGGCTGCAAGAGGTTTGAAAGGCCATTTTTTACTCCGGTCCAACGCAGGAATACTGATGCCTCGGGTAATATTGTCTCCCACAGCTTCCCTCATGGTTTCCAAAGGACGCTGGATTCCGTCAAATATATTCTCCAATAACCCCGGACCAAGTTCAACGCTAAGTGGTGCATTCGTGGATACCACCGGACTGCCGGGCCCTAAACCGGATGTCTCTTCATAAACCTGTATGGATGCCCTGTCGCCGTGTATTTCGAGTATCTCACCAATGAGCCGGTGCTCACTGACACGAACCACATCAAACATGCTGGCATCACGCATTCCCTCAGCTATTACCAATGGGCCTGACACCTTGATTATTTTTCCCTGGCTCAAACTATATCCCTCACTTTCAGCTACTGTATGCTATTACTAATTCCGGAAAATAATGTCCGCGCCGACTGCCTTTATAACGCATTTTTTAACGCCCTGCATGCCAATTCCCAGACTTCCCTGGATACCGGGTATTGGGATTATGGCCGGAAAACGTTCTTCCCGGTATTGATTAATTTCATTTTCAATATTGGCCGCTGTTTGCTCTGTTATATAAATTACTGCAAAGTTATTGCGAGCTAATTCAGAAAGTATTTTACCGGCCTGCTCCTTGTTTTCCACAGGGAAAACTGAAAAGCCCAAGGCTTTAAAACCCAAAACAGCATCTTTTTCTCCGATAACACCAATTTTATACATAGATTAATCGCAACCTTTCCCGCATCAAATCAACAGGCAGCCTGTTTATCTTTCCGGTCATGATGATTCTGACATTTCTGATCTCAGCCTCTCGCGCAAATAGATAGGCTACCAGAGGCTCAACACCCATTACTACCATTTTGGCCTGCCGGACAAATACCATCAGGTAATCATCCAGTAGTCTCTCAAGTCCGGAAATATTCTTTTTTGACTTAAAAAGCTCCCACCCTTTGTGAACAGAATCTCCATATCGTGTGTAGTGTATATCGTTTATAAAAGCTTCCATGGACTTATCACTATTGTCAAAATAAATCTTTTCTGAAACCGCTCCCCCCTCTAAAAGGAGCTTCTTGAGAAAATCCCATGCCTTGTTCAGAGCTCTTGCCCTGATATACATTTTAATATTCGTGATATCCACCATGATTTCTGCCAGCTCATGCAGAAATGGACTGTCAATTTCTTTTAAGTCTGCAACAAGTTGACTATAAGATGCCTTATCCAACAATAAATCCACTGCCTGCGGATCCCTTGTCCTAGAGAAAACATCATAGGTTTCCTCGATAGCCTGGCTCATGATGGGTCCCAGCTCATCATATTTACGCTCTCTGATCATACTCTTTAAAGCCTCTTTTTCAAAAGTGCCTGAACCCATCAGAATGGATGGCGCTTCCTGTTCAGAGAACTCAGCCTTTAAAAGTACCTTTACATTAAAATAATCATGACGCCTCTGAAAAGCTTTGATCAATTCAATTTGGGGTGCCGTTTCCGACAACAGCGAGTAGCATTTACTCATTTCCTCGTCAAGAAGCGTTTCGAAAGAATAAACACCGTCCGCATTGGCGCCCCCATAGCCATATTCAGCCTCTATCAGCACTCTGTAAGCCTCTTCTGCATTTGGCGCTTCAAGCATCCTGTCGAAATGGGCGGTGCTTAATAATTTAATTTCCACTGCTCTTATACGAGACGCAGCATATGCGTAATCGCCTTCATTTATTTTTAACATCATGCTCCCTCAACATATAGTTCTTCATGTACTAAACAGAATTTTTACCACATCATTTTCCAATTGCGTGCGAAGCATCCCGAAGATGATCTCCAAGGTACTGTTAATTTCCATTTCCCCATACCTGAGAACAACTCCGCCGGTAGTCTGTATGTTTTCGCAGGACAGCGTGAGATCACCCGAAAGTCCTTTATTATTAAGCCGCTTGCTTATATTGCCCGGAAAATGACTGTCAATGCGGTGAGAATCCTTTTCCGACAGCAGTATTTCCCCACTGCCTTTTACAGCCGCACCGGCGACCAATTCTTCAAGAAACTTCTGATATTCCTGATCCGGAAGACCGGTAACCTTTCCCAATGCCGTTTTAAAAGCAGTTTCTACCATATCCTGCTTTGCCCTTAGAAGTTCTTTCCGTCCTTCAAGACCGGCAACAGCTATCAGACGCCTGTATACTTCCGCACCTTCAGATTCCGCCTTTCTCAAAAGTTCCGCCCTTTTTTGTTCGGCTGTTTTAGAGGCCGTATCCAATATGCCATGAGCCTCCAGTTTCGCCTGCTCTTCTATGTTGAAAGCCTTGCCCCTGGCGTCCTCTAAAATTTTTGCTTTTATCTTTTCTGTTCCTGTCATTGGGAACGCTCCTTTTTACTGTTTACTCGGGACATTTCACTGCCGGACCATATCATCCTTCTGCAAAATGCACACCCTCTCGGTGCTTGTTCCCGGGGCCTGAATACTCCCGATATCAACCGATCATTAAAATAGACACAATGAGTGACAATATAGCAAACATTTCAACCATCAGCGCGAGGGTAATGGCGCTTCCAAGAGCTTCAGGCCGTTTTCCGATCAACTGGATCCCTGCTGCTGCAACTTTACCCTGATAAATGGCTGAAATCCAGCCGACAATACCGACAGGAAGACCTGCAACCAAAAGGTGGAGACCTTGCTGCATAGTCATGGCAGGGTCAATCTTACCAATAATCAAAAAAGCAATAACAAAGCCATAAATAGTCTGGGTGCTGGGAAGAGCCTCCAGTATCATAACGGACCCGAATTTGGACGGATCCTCCGATAAAATCCCTGCACCTGCCTGCCCAGCCAGGCCAACCCCTTTCGATGATCCGATACCGGCTACAAAAAAAGCAATGGCGGCCCCCAGTAAAGCTAGCATTTGTCCATCAATATACTTTAGCATGTTTTCAAACCTCCGTTTAATTTAAAATTTAACTGCTATATATTTTGTATTGGCTTTCAAAGGTTTGAAGGGTTCGCCTCCACCTGTGAAAAACTTTCCAAAGAACTCCAGAAACTGAAGCCGGCAAGAGTGCACATATGCACCTAGCGCATTAATCGCAAAGTTAATGCCATGTCCAATTATTAATATTCCTACTGCCAGTATAACCTCAAAGACAATTGGCAAATCAAACATGACACTCATTTGATTTATAATGGATGCGATAATGCCTGTTGCAAGGCCAAGCGCCAAAATTCTTGAATAGGATAATACATCACTCATAAAACCGACGACATCGTATAGTCTCGGAAGTCCTCCGAAGAGTTTTCCGATGATGCTTTTATTGTTTCGTCCCTGTGTAAAAAGCACCAGTACGCCGCCTATAATAAACATATACTTACCTACGGCAACCAAAGGAGCCACCCTGGCTTCATCCATTTTCGGCACAAATGGCAGCAGATATAGGACAAACCCCGTAAAATAAATATACCAGAAGCCTGCATCAAACAATGCATCCAGATATTTTTTCCGGCGTATAAGATTTGCCGCACGAATGCCGATAGCTGCATACATATGGATTACACCAAAAAGAAGTGACCAGCTCAGCATCAATTCAGGATCCTCCACCATATTAAACCAGGCGGCATATTGAACAAGGGCATCAATCCCAAACCAGCCGCCGAACATGGCTCCCCAGAAAATGGTAGAGATGCCGCAGTAAAGCATTAGTTTCATAAATTTTCGGATACCATCCTCCAGCTTGAAGCGCCAAAGGACAAACCCCGCTATCAGAGTCAAAATAATACCATAGCCGCCATCAGACATCATCAAGCCAAAAAACATAACAAAAAACGGCGCCATTATCGTATTGGGGTCTATTTCGCGGCTGTTTGGAAGACTGTACATGTTCGTTACCTGCTCTCCTGCCTCAGCCAGCCCTCTATTCTCAAGAAGAACCGGAAACTCTTCCTCTTCACCGGGTTCTGTAATTTCAACACTGACCGTGTACTTGGACTCCAGCCATTTTTTTGTTCCTAAAGCCAGCTTTTCCGGAATCCATCCTTTAATAAGAAAAACTTTTTCTGTTTTTAAAACCTTTCCTATTGCCGCTGTACGCCCCTGCTCCATACCGAGGGCGTCGTATAAAATTTCTATTGATTCCCTTGTATTCCTCATGCTTATTATTTGTTCAATGGCATTTTCCCGCCGCACTGATATCTCCCTTAGCCGTGTGTTCAGCATTTCAAGATTATCGGATACAGTTCCTGATAACCCAGAAAAACCAACTCTGTTAAATCCGCGGGATTTCAAATAAGAAAAACACTCCTGTTCCATGTCTTTATGAGAGAGTGCATATACATAATGCTGTTCCTGATCGCTATGAATTCTTTCGACTATAGTGTAAGGAGTCTTTTCATGCATCTCCTCCCTGACAAGCTCCCAATCGTTAATAGAGGGAATGGTGCCCAATTGGAAAACGGTTTTTTGTGTGCCGACAGACTGTAAAGGCTCCTGCAGCCCTTCCCATGGAAGGAGGGATGAATATATGTTTTTCAACCTGTTTTCTTCCGCTTTAAGCTTAATAATATGCTCTTCCAGATCCTTTATATTATTAATTGTTTCCCAAATCAGCTCTTTATTATCTGTGACCCTTGTAAATTCGGACACGGCTACTTCGCGGCGACTTTTAAAAAGAGCGCTTTTTACAGGACAATACCTACCAAGGCTATCCAGTACTGAATGAACATCAGCAATTTGACCTTCAATTCCTGACATTTCACCCAGTATCGCCGGGTGTTGTGCCAATTCCTCATACTCCTTTGCATTTACCATGCTGATTTCAACGACGCCAAGCTCCATAAGGCTGTTGATCAATGCCTTCCGCTGGTCCTCCATTCCCAGCAGAGTCAGCATGTTCATCTTAACAATCACTCTGTTTCACAATCCTTCCCACGATGAAGTCTACTGCATCCCCTAGTTTTCTGCTGGAATTATCCTTGATTTCCTGGCATTGAGCTCGTATTTTTTCATTCATAGCATTTATATCACCGGCAGCTTTCGCTGTGGAATTCTTTATAATCCCTCTGGCATCAAGTTCTGCTTGTCCGACCGCTTTCTCAATCATAGCAGTCGCCTCTTTTTTGGCTGAAGCAATAACCTCCCTAGCTTTCTGCTGGGCTTGCGCCTCAATTTGGTTAGCCTGCTCTTCTGTGTCTATAATTTCTTTAAGGACGGCAATAGTCACGTTTCCACCCCTCATTCTCCATTCATACAGGAATCCTTCATTCCTGATGGCTCTTACTTCTCACCTTCAACATGAAGCATCCCCTAAGCTATTATACCACTATTTTTAAGTTTGGCAATAATTTGAGTTTTTTTTAAGTTTTTTTCACCTTCTTTTCACAATTTTTTTCACAATTACGCTTCTAAGTGCTTTTATTAAGGGTCGGCTAAAATATTAGTTCCGATTCTTTTTTGGGGAATGGAGCGGTTAGTGGAATTCCCCGAAAAAGATTATCGGAAGTTATATTTTAACGATCCCTAAGGTACTCATCGATTGCCTTTGCGGCCTTCTTACCCGCTCCCATGGCCAGTATGACCGTAGCCGCGCCGGTAACCGCATCCCCTCCGGCATATACTCCTTCTCTGCTGGTTGCACAGGTTTCCTCCTCGACAATTATGCCTCCCCATTTCTGTGTCTCAAGGCCTGGTGTTGTAGACTTAATCAATGGGTTTGGCGACTGGCCGATGGCTATGACAACTGTTTCCACGTCCAGCACATGTTCTGATCCCTGCCTGGTTACAGGCCTCCGTCTGCCCGACGCATCCGGTTCGCCAAGCTCCATTTCAACGCATTCCATACCCTTGACCCAGCCGTCGTCGGTACCTATTATTTCTGTCGGATTGGTCAGAAGCTTAAATATAATGCCTTCTTCTTTGGCATGGTGTACCTCTTCTATTCTCGCGGGCATCTCAGTCTCAGAGCGCCTGTACACGATATACACCCGCTCGGCCCCGAGTCTTTTGGCGCACCTTGCCGCATCCATGGCAACATTTCCGCCTCCTACAACTGCCACACTATTCGTCACTCTGACAGGCGTGTCGGCATCCGGGAATTTATATGCCTTCATGAGGTTGATCCTGGTGAGAAATTCATTGGCCGAGTAGACCCCGTTCAAGTTTTCTCCGGGAATATTCATAAAACTGGGAAGCCCAGCTCCGCTTCCGATGAAAACAGCCTCATAACCCTCTTCAAAAAGCTCGTCAAGCGACAATACCTTGCCTATTACCATGTTGGTCATGATGTTGACCCCCAGTTGGCGGACTGTATCAATCTCCTTCTGCACAAGAGCTTTTGGCAGTCTGAATTCAGGTATCCCATACATCAAGACTCCGCCCGGCACATGGAAAGCTTCAAATATAGTTACCCCATAACCTTTTTTTGCCAGATCCCCCGCGCAGGTCAAGCCCGCCGGACCGGACCCAACAACAGCCACCTTCCTGCCATTACGCGCTGTGCATTGTATATGGCTTTCATTATTGGCCATGTACCAGTCTGCTGCAAACCTCTCCAATCTCCCAACAGCTACAGGTTCACCCTTTTTACCCCTGACGCACAGCTGTTCACACTGTGTCTCCTGAGGACATACTCTGCCGCATATTGCCGGCAGACTGTTAGTCTCTCTAATTTTTTCATAAGCTCCTTCAAAATCACCTTCACTAATCAATTTTATAAATTCAGGTATCTGGACAATTACAGGACAACCCTCCACACAAGGCTTATGCTTGCATTGCAGGCACCTTCGAGCTTCTTTTACAGCCATTTCCTCCATATATCCCAGAGCCACCTCAGAGAAATTGCCGCTTCTGATTTTTGGGTTCTGTTCCGGCATTTTTACTTTTTCCAAAGACATATCAGGCATTTACAGCACCTCCCAGCCTGCAGGCATGATCCTCCAGCGACTTTTTTTCCTGACTCTTGTACATAGTCTGTCTTCTCATGGCTTCGTCAAAATCCACCATATGGCCGTCAAAATCAGGTCCGTCAACACAGGCGAATTTCGTTCTGCCTCCAACCGTTACACGGCAGCCTCCGCACATGCCTGTGCCATCTATCATAACAGGGTTCATACTTACAAGTGTCTTAATTCCGTACTGCTTTGTAAGGAGTGAGACCATTTTCATCATAATCAGGGGGCCTATTGCAATAGCAAGGTCATACTTATTACCTTCTTCCATCAATCTTTTGAAAATATCTGTGACAAAGCCTTTATTGCCGTTTGAACCGTCATCCGTTGCAATAAACAGGCGCATACTGGCCGCTTTAAGTTCATTTTCCAATATAATCAAACCGCTGCTTCTGAAACCCGCTATAACATCCACCTCCGCACCGAGGCTGTGGAGCTTCTTTGCCTGCGGATAAGCGATAGCTGTACCAAGACCGCCACCAATTACAACTACTTTCTTGTAGCCTTCAAGATGACTAGCTACACCAAGGGGACCTGCCAAGTCAATGATAATATCTCCCGGCTCCAGTGTTCCAAGAAGCATCGTGCTCTTTCCGACCTCCTGGAATATAATAGTCACGGTGCCCTTATGCCCATCGTAGTCCGCAATGGTAAGCGGTATCCTCTCTCCATCCTCATTCACCCTGAGGATAACAAACTGACCGGGCTCAGCCTTCCTTGCAATATACGGCGCTTCCACCTCCAGCAGCTTGACCGCAGAGCTCAGTACTTCTTTTCTAACGATCCTGAACATAAAAAGACCTCCTGTATTATGTATAAATATAAGTTGTACATAAATGCACAACTTATATTTATACATTAAACAATATTAATTGTATATTCTAAACTACATCAAGTCAAACTGCAATATGTAAAACGTTTATTTACACATTCACTACCGTTATATCCTAACCTTTTACTTTCTTATTGCCTATCCCGTTAAAACACGTTTCAATATGTCCCGCTTCAATATCCTGCTTAAGAATTCTCGCCAAAACAACTGTTACAATTATGGAAATAGGCAGTGCTACGAATATCGGATCTACCATCGAAAGGGGCGCCAATGCCGTTCCTTCCAGCAGCGAAGGCTTCCCTGTCAGCAGTGCACATAGCTGAAGGCTAGAGGACTCCTTTTTGTGGATGAAAAAGATCCAGAAGAAACTAGAAATAAAACCGCAAATCATTCCCCACTTTGCAGCCGCTCTCGGCATTTTTTTAAAGTAAAGCGCTCCGATATAGGAAGGGAGGAATGATGCCGCGCAAAGCCCGAAGAATAAAGCTGTACCTGTGGCAATGATGGCCATGCTTACATCCAGATAACTTGCCAGCCAGGCTATTCCTGTGCTCATGAAAACTCCGACCAGCATACCGGCCTTGGATAGTTTCATACTGCTGCCCTTTCCTCCAATGCTCTTCTCATAAACGTCCCTGCCTAAAGCAGTGCCCATAGTGTGGAATTGCGAGCTGAGCGTTGACATTGCCGCCGCCAGCAGAGTAATAAGGAATACCGGTCCGAACCAGTCCGGAACAAAAACTTTAATGAATTCCGGTATGATCTTGTCATTGGCACCTGCCGCAACAAGCGCTACCTTTCCTGTCGCCTCAAAGAACAACAGATTTGACAATGCTCCTACCATAAAGGCAACCCCTGTCATCATCAATATAAATACACCCCCGGACACGACTGCCCTGTTTAACTCCCTGTCACTCTTGACTGTCATAAATCTCACTACCAGCTGAGGTTGCGCAAGAACACCTATACCAACCCCCATAACCACTGTTGAAACAAGATTCCACCATATCGGCGAACCAAAGCTCGGCATGGACGTCCAACCATTGAAGCCCATTTTAATCAATGCAGCAGTTTGTTCCTTCGCTGCCGGGTCGTTGAAAAGCTGCGTAAGCTGCTGATGCGCGGCAGTGATACCTCCAAGTCTGCTATATGTAAATACCGCAAGGAAGGCCATTCCAACAAACATTAGTAAACCTTGAAAAGCATCCGTGTACATAACGCCCTTGATGCCTCCCACAAAAACATACATTGCCACAATTGCCACAAAAACCAGCAGGGATATCTGATAGGATATGCCAAAATAAGACTGTATGAAATCAGCCCCTCCTTTTATTACCGCTGCAGCATAAATGGGCATGAAGATAAAAATAATTGAACCGGCAAAGCCCTGCATGAATTTTGACCCGTACCTGAGACCCAGCAATTCAGGGAAAGTATGCGCATCCAGATTGTGCCCCATCTTTCGCGTTCTCTTTCCGAATACTACAAATGCAATAAATATACCCATAAATATATTAAGAAATGTAAGCCATAAAAGTCCCATGCCAAGCTGTCCTGCAGCACCGCCGAATCCAATTATGGCAGATGTGCTGATAAATGTAGCTCCGTATGACAACGCCATAACCAGCGGATGTGCCTGTCTGCCTGCTACCAGATAATCGGCAGAAGTTTTCGTCTTCTTATAGCCCTTGTACCCTAAAAATGCCGTGATGGAAAGATAGATAAGAACAATAATTGTGGTATACATCGTAAACCTCCTAAAAAAATAAGTGACTGTTATTCCATTTTTCACTCTAATCTTAAGAAGCATGCTATTTCCAAGATACTTGACCTCTTCGCCTATCTCAAACCGCAAGATCCTTGAAATGATTAATTTGATGTGAAATGACAGATTGGTAAACCGTTACCTCTTCTCCTCAGGCTCTGCATATGCTGCTTTTGCATTTTGCAGCTTGGAGCCGTTACTCCTCTGTTCCCTTGTTCCAGTTAAGCAGGCCATAAACTGCACATAACGCTGTACTAAGTATACAAAGCAGATAAGTGCTCCATATCCACGGGTCTGGTATTCCAAACATCATCTCACCTCCTCCTGCGCATTGCACAATGTGGCATGTCATATTTTCTCAAATACACCGCTTTGTTGTATTTGTAAATCTGCTTTAGCCAAATACATTGTAGCAGGCTTTTGTATCAGTTTCAATACACAACATCCATATTATGCAATCCGTTTTCTGTACTTAATGTTGAAATCAGTGCAAAAAGTCGTGTGGAAGCATAAATTTTGCCAACCTATAAGGAATACTTCCAAAGAGTCAGAATGTTTCTATATGTATTTGGCCACCTTATGATTGTACTTGACACCAATTTAAATGATGTTATAATATATATAGTTGCACTTTAATGGAGGACAATAATATGAGAATTATGGAATTGTTCGAAAATAAAAAACCTGTAGTCGCATTTGAACTATTTCCGCCAAAACCAGATGTACCGCTGAACACCATATATGATCGTCTGAATCAGTTTGAGGCTATGAAGCCGGATTATATAAGTGTTACCTATGGTGCAGGAGGAAGTCAGAAAGGCAGGACACTGGAGATTGCGGCAAGGATTAAAAATATGCATCATATAGAAAGTATGGCTCACTTTACATGCGTCGGACATACGAAAGAGGAGATTGAAAATATGCTTGCAGACATGCATAAAATAGGACTGGAAAACATACTTGCATTA
The DNA here is from genome assembly GCA_964349435.1 of uncultured Oscillospiraceae bacterium. Classification (GTDB taxonomy): domain Bacteria; phylum Bacillota; class Clostridia; order Acetivibrionales; family DTU013; genus CAYGHY01. The sequence continues at coordinate 10,440 of CAYGHY010000007.1, read as the reverse complement.
AGAGGCGACCCGCCCGCCAACCAGCCTGATTTTGATTTCGGTAAAAATGCTTACTGTTATGCATATGAGCTTGTAAAACACATCAGGAAGGTCAATAACTTTTGTATTGCTGCCGCCGCATATGTGGAAGGCCATGTGGATTCAAAAAGGCTACGTGAGGATATGATGCATCTTAAAGAAAAGGTAGATGCCGGCGTTGATTTTCTCATAACTCAACTGTTTTTTGATAACAGGTTGTTTTATGATTTTATGGATAAAGTACATTCGATAGGCATACACATCCCCGTTGCAGCAGGAATTATGCCTATTTTCAAAGCAGATCAAATAAAATCGATTACTGCGAAGAGCGGCTGCTCAATACCTGCAAAACTGGTGTTGATGATGGACAAATATCAAAATAGTCAGGAAGATCTGAGAAAAGCCGGTATTGAATATGCGTCATTGCAAATCAGGGATCTCTGTGAAAACGGCGTCGACGGTATTCACCTGTACACAATGAACAGACCGAATTCTACGGCAGATATCATGCAAGCGATTGGTACTGCAAAGAAGCATTAATTTTGTTAATATCACCATCAGGTAATACATCTATGTTTTAATTCTTTCGGTAAAGATACTAGTCAGGGCATACAATATATAGAAGGTCGGCTTATATATTCAAAATTTTTCTTCTGAGGGTTGATTGGCAAGTGATACAAGCAGCATTTCAAACGTCATGTTGTCGCCGCCTCTACCAATGGCGTCCATGATTTCATTCTCCGTGAAGACCCTCTGGAGCCGCATCTCTTCATCAAGCACATATACAAGATGAAATCTGTCAAAATCCATGTTTTTTAGAGCTTCGCTCAATTGCGCGCTTTTAACCACCACCAGATCCCGCGCCGGATATATTCCCTTTTTGATAAGCCTTGACCGACGGTAAATAATTTGCCTGATATTCATAAGAGCACTCTCCATTCTTCCTGTATTTAATAAGATAATAATATACAGACCAATAATGAGCAGGCTGAAATTGAAAGCTGATAAATAAAGCTGATAAATTCCAAGCAGCAGCATGGTGATTGAAAGGATCACAGTCAGCCTTCGGATCATTCTGCCTGCGGTAAGCAACCCCATACTTCCTGCCAGTATCTCCAGCAATATTCTTCCTCCGTCAAGCGGAAAAGCAGGTATCAGATTAAGCAGCGCAAGATATAAATTCGTTGCCGACAACTGGCTCAAATGCTTATTCAACGAAGGAACCGCAAAACCCACCGAGGACCCTGCGACAAAAAGCAGAAAATTGATGATAGGTCCGGCTGAATATATTTTTATGAAATTCACTCTTGAACAGTCTCTACTGTCTATTGATAAAGAAAATCCAGCAGGTGTAAATCTTACACTATCCGGTTTATGACCATAATAACGCGCAACTGCCATATGGCCTATTTCATGCAGCGCTATGGAAACAAACGCAATGGCATATTCCTCCAGGCGCCCGGCAAGCAGCAACACCGGTAGAACTGCAATAATGAAAATGCTAATATGTAATTCAATTCCACCAACCCTTACCCTCACCTGGCAGGCACACTGATATATTGGAGAGGGTCTGCGTCTTTTCCGTCCTTCCATACTTCAAAGTGAAGATGGGCGCCGACAGACATGCCTTGAACATCAATACTTCCGATGATATCTCCCTTTTTTACGGTGTCACCCTTTACCACCGACAAATTGCTGCAATTTGCATATACAGTCTGCAAACTATTCGAGTGCATGATTCTGATATAGCTGCCATATACCGGCATTGATCCGGTTCCGGTTATTTTCCCGTCAAGCGCCGCTCTTATGCTGCTGTCCTTATCAACATTGATATCTATTCCATTATGTATCTTCCTGTTACCCGAGACCCCTTCGGTTTTCTCTTTATGCAATGTACTAAGCGTTCCTTCTAAAGGTATTAGCATATCGGTAATTCGCAGTAAATTGTCTTCACTGCCGGCAGAAAGAACAGCAGTTTTGGGAGCTGGCTTAGCTTCACCTTCATAGCTGTTTTTATTTTTCGTTTCGTCTTCTAATGGGGAAGGCACTTTTACAGAATCAGTGTACATGCTTGTTTCTGCTTCATCAGGCGTACTTCTGCCAACAGCAGTTTCTGGAGCTCCGATTGAAGTTTGAGTTATACTCGAGCTTTGAGTATCAGTCGAAGCTGGAACACCAATTGAATTTTGATTATTTGTTGAAGCAGTCTTATCAACTGTTGTGGATGCTATACTCCTTCTGATATCGGCTGCCAATTTATCTATGTATAAAAATACGTTTTTTAATTCGATGTTATGATTTAGAATGTATTTGACTTGATTTGTAACAAAATTCGTTGCGGAAATGTTTATGCTTTTAATTGCACCGATAATGACCAATAAAGCCACACATATGATAAACTGGCGCACAATAACATACCGAAGGCTATCGCTGCCCGCCCTCGGCACCCTCCCGCGCCATCTGGCAGCTAAAGGTCGTTTTGTATACCTTTGTCTTATCGTGGAATTCACCATATTTTCTCATCTCCCGTATTATATATCTATCCGGAAAAAACACCTTGCTAAATTATATTTATGAGATGAGATTTTTATGTATACAGAACAAAATGACATTAAACAAGAAAGCGATGCATCTGCACCGCTTTTAATTGTTCACTCTTTGACAATTAACTCACGCCATGAAAGGTCGCCTCTTTCAAGGCCCTTAATAAGCATTTCCGCTGTGGCAACATTGGTCGCAAACGGAATATTGTTCACATCACACAGCCTGAGCAGTGTATTGATATCAGGCGCATACCCCTGATCAGACACCGGATCCCTTAAAAATATAACCAGATCAATTTCGTTGAGTGATATCCTGGCGGCAATCTGTTGCGTGCCACCCAGTGAGCCGGTCGAAAACCTGTACACCGGCAGCTCTGCACCCTCAATGATAAAGGAGCCGGTAGCGCCTGTCGCAAACAGCGTATGCTGCTGCAATATTGACTTATATGCAATACACAAGTCTACTATCAGTTCCTTTTTTTTATCATGGGCAATCAGTGCAATGTTCATATTCCCATTTTCTACCTTATTTCCCGCTGGTTTTTATGTTTCTTATAGGTATATTGGCATAAAGTGCCGGTACTGTACTCTTTCCATCATCACTTTGGGTTCTTGTAAGCTGTATTTCCAATTCGCTTTCATCTACATCCATGTAGTTAGTAATAACCTTTATAATTTCACTTTTCAGCATTTCCAAAAACTGTGGCGATACATTCGCCCGGTCATGGATCAGCACCAGTTTTAGCCTTTCCTTGGCAACATCCTTGGAGTTCCTGGATTTACCCAATATTCTACCTAAATCGAGCAGCATCTATATCCCTCCTTTTCAGTTTGCCTTCAGGCCAAATATTTTTTTTAGTTTCAGTACAAATCCATGGCTTTCGTCAAGATCCATAAAAGGCACTTCCTCTCCCATTATCCTCTTGACTATGTTGCGGTACGCCTGCCCGGCTACAGACCTTTCGTCGTTTATAGCGGGTTCTCCCCTGTTTGTCGATATGACGATCTTTTCATCATCCGGAACAACTCCTATCAATCCAATGGCTAATATATCGATTATATCATCTATGGTCATCATATCTCCGCGTTTTACCATATCTATTCGAATTCTGTTTATCAAAAGCTTGGGGTTTCTAAGTTCATTTGCCTCAAGAAGGCCGATAATTCTGTCGGCATCCCTAACTGCAGATATTTCCGGAGTTGTAACAACGATTGCTCTGTCGGCGCCAGCAATAGCATTTCTAAAGCCCTGCTCAATACCGGCCGGACAATCTACGATTATGTAATCATACTCCTCCTTCAATTCCTGGCAAAGCTTCATCATTTGTTGAGGATTAACCGACGTCTTGTCTCTTGTTTGTGCAGCAGGCAGAAGATAAAGCCCATCAAAACGTTTATCCTTTATAAGCGCCTGCTTGACACGGCAAAAGCCTTCTATTACATCCACAAGGTCGTATACGATCCTATTCTCAAGCCCCATGACAACATCGAGATTTCGAAGTCCAATATCTGTATCAATCAGTACGACCTTTTGACCGGCTAATGCAAGACCTGTGCCTATATTGGCTGTAGTTGTGGTTTTGCCTACACCACCTTTTCCCGATGTTATTACTATTACTTCGCCCATCCGAATACCTCCTGTTTGCCTTTGTATGTATGCCTAACGTAAAATATATAGTTATTTAATTCATTTGTCAATTTACGTATATGTTTCAACACATGCAGCACGTTTGAAAACACTATTTGAATTGCGGGAGAAATCTTTCAATATATACCATATCATCCTTTACAGTAGCCAGTTCCGGTACAAGCGCCGGTTTGTTCTCCTTGGTATCCGGCGGTCTTGTTATGACGTCTGCAATACGCAGCTGTGTCGGTTGCAGATTTAGCGCGGCAACAACCGCGCCCTTGTTGCCGTCGGCGCCTGCATGAACCATACCGCGTAAGGAACCCATTACAATTACGTTTCCTGTTGCCAATACTTCTCCACCCGGATTGACATCGCCAATGATAACAAGGTTGCCCTCAAAGCTGACAAGCTGGCCGGATCTGACCGTGCCCTTGTAAAATTTTGTCACGCCTTCCTCAAGACCTTTAAAAAACATCAGCCGGATTTTAGGCTTTCCCCTATTCTTTTCAACCTCTCCCTGCTCTTTTTCAGGCTGTTCGAGATCCTCTTCAAAGCTTTTTATTTCCGCATTTGTTTTTTTTGATAAAAGCGAAACGATTTTTTGTTCCTGTTCAGCATCAAGCTTCCTCCCACGGTATTTTACAGCCAGACTTGCACCTTTAAAGAACCTGCCGGAAGATTCCAGCTTCTTCTCTAGCCGTTCAGCCAGATCGTCGAATTCTTCCTCTCCGTGCATAATCAATATCAGGCCGTTTACTGTTGCTTTGAAGCTTATTTTGTTTTCCTCCATAAATCAGACCCCCTGTTTGAAAGAAGGATTTACATAAATAATTATCACATTATTCATTCAAATAGACAAGTAAAATATAACATTATTCGCTTTCCCTCTATTACATCAGGCTGTAAAGCGGGTTATTGATTAAATAACGGTTCCTCTGATTTCAATACCATGCCGTCGGAGCTTACCTTTTTCAATCCAAAGTACTCATCGATTATATCTCTTGCTATCGGAGCCACATTCGAACCCCATGCACCCCTTTCCACTACAACTGCTATAGCTATCTGCGGATTGTCTGCCGGTGCGTAGCATACAAACAATGCATTCGGAGAGCGATCCGACTCCCGGGATGTCTGGGCGGTACCGGTTTTACCAGCTACTTCGAAGGGTAATCCGATGAAAGATTTATAAGCAGTACCATCTATAGATTGTGTAACTGCCACCATGCCTTGTTTTACAGCATTTATTGTAGACTGTTGTATCGGCACCCTTGTGTAGGTGGGCTCCGTCTCATTTACCAAGGAACCGTCATATTTGATGACCTTCTTTATGATATGAGGCTTATACCTTTTACCACCATTTGCAATGGTGCTTACGTAGTTCGCCATCTGGAGTGGTGTAAATTCATTATCGAACTGTCCTATTGACACCTGAGCAGTATCGGCCGGTCTCCAGATATCATTCCTGAGTAGCTTTTTTAATTCAACGGAGGACATGTTTCCTGTTTTTTCACTGGGTAGATCAATTCCTGACTTTTTCCCGAGACCAAAATAGCCAGCCCAGATACCAAGTGTATCAATTGTTGTTTTAAAGCCTATTTCATAGAAGTATATGTTGCATGAGGTCTCTAGCGCTTCTTTAAGATTTAACCAGCCATGTCCGTAAGTTGGTTTTTCCAGACAGTATAAATCCCTTCCTCCGATATTTGTATACCCCGAATCATAAAGCCTGCTATTGGCAGGTGTAATGACTCCCTTTTCAAGAGCGGCAATGGCAGTAAGCGGTTTAAAGGTTGAGCCCGGTGCATATTTCCCTTGAATCGCCCTATTAAGCTGTGGCTGGTTTGCATCAGTATTCAGACTTTTGATCGCCTGCTGTGCTTCTTTATCCTCAGACCCGGCTAAAAAAATCTGAGGGTCAAAACTAGGGTAGACAGACATCGCCAGTACTCCTCCTGTATTCACATCCAATACTACTGCAGAACCAGCAAATGCATCCCCAAAATTAGCATTTTCCTTTTTATTTTTTATAAATTCTATGTTTCGTGCAAGTGATTCCATAGCCACCTTTTGCAGGCTTGAGTCAATTGTCAATATGACATCACTGCCGGGAATCGCCGCTACTGTCTCCTGCTGATAGGTCAGCCTTCCACTGGCGTCAACCTCAATACTCTTTTTTCCGTCTCTGCCTCTGAGGTACCTTTCGGCTGTTTTCTCCACACCGGTTTGTCCTATTAAATCATAATTATTGTAACCTTCCTCCTTCAGATCGTCATACTGGTCCTGTGTTATAGCTCTGACATAGCCCAGCACATGAGCTTCATCGTATGCGTCGACATACTCTCTTACCGGAATGATCGATGTTATGACACCGGGAAATTCATGGTGTCTCTCCTCAATTTCAGATATGGTATCCATACCTACATCTTTTGCCAGAGATACTGTTCCCCCTGTAGCAAAATTCCAGTTGTCAATCAGAATCTCATATCTGAGCAACATGATTTTGTAAGCCTGCTCATCCGTATAAGACGCATCGATTTTAAACTTTACATCTCTGAGGTGTCTAAAAAGCTCATTTGGTGTATCTCTGATATCCACTTCCTTCATATTCAGCCTGTTGGTATTTTTTTGCCAGGCTTTTATTTCCTCTGTCGTTTTGCCATTGAAGGTGATGGGACTAAAGGTCAGATATTTTGATAGACTATTAACATAGCTTACTTTATTCTTTTCGAATATATCCGTCAGTTTTAGCAGCATCGTGTTGAATTCTGTCATGTCAATGCCTGTTTTTACAATCTGGACAGCAAACCCCTGCTTGTTCACCGCTATCGGTACTCCGTACCTGTCAAGAATCTTACCTCTGGGAGCCTCTATAATGCTTTCTTTCAGCACTCTCTTCTGAGAGTAGGCATTATATTTTTCACCTTCAACGATTTGCAAATTGAAAAGACGAAAAACTATGATAATGCCAAAAACAGCAAATCCCAAGCTGAGCATCAAATATCTGTTGTTCAGTTTCTCCTTCAAAGATAATCACCTCTACTTATAATGCAAACAGTACAGGACAGCGGTTTTTGCACTTACTTAAATTTAAAAACAAAAAGCTCAGTATTTTCGCGCCAATTTCCCTATTTCTGTAAAACGCCTGTCGGCGCGGATTAGAAGTGTATAAATCAAAATAGATACCACGCAATTATAAACAGCTTCCGGCAGAATAATCCTTGTTAGAGGATACAGTAGATCCATATCTCCGCTCATAATGGTGTTTAGTACATACACCGCAATCTCATATGCAACAGAATACACAAAGGTGAAGAACACTACAACCAGCAGATTTTCCCTGAACAGCCTCCTGTTAACGGAACCTGCGGCAATGCCCAGATAGAGCCCAAGCAAAGCATAAAAGCCCAGCATGCTTCCAAACATCATGTCTATGGCAAGCCCCGTAAAAAAGCCTACGGTACCACCTTCAACATTTCCTCTGATGAGTGCTGTGACAATAACAAACACTAATAAAATATTGGGCATAACACCGTAAATGGCTGCATAGCCAATCACGGTAGTTTGCAGTAGCAGAAACAGCAATATGAAGAAGGAATAAAATAACACCTGTAGTTTCATTTTTCAACACTGCCTATTTCGTGTTTTACATTACTCTTTAAAACATACACCTCTTCTAGTCTTTTGAAATTAGCCGCCGGCTTAATAATAGCGTATCTGTCCAACTCACTGTTGGTTTTTCTTACTTCTATCACTTCACCGATGACTATTCCCTTGGGATAAATACCGCCGAGTCCTGATGATTCAATAATATCGCCAACCTCGACATCTACCTCAAGTGGAATATAGTCCATTTTACACAAGCCCTTCTCTTTGAGCACTATGTCTCCCCTCACAATGGCATGACCACCGCCGGTCTTTGAAATCCAGCCGGAAACAGCACTCTTTTCATCTATGATCGTTATCACTTTCGAAGAAGTGATATCTGAGGCTAAAACTCTTCCAACAAGACCTTTGGCGTTTGTTACAACAGGATTGTTGCTTTGTACTCCCTCCCTGCTGCCGATATCAATCTTGAATACATTGAACCAGTTGCCCGGATCGATAGCAATAATATTGGCGCCCAGAAAGGTATAGTCTCCGAATTGTTCTTTCAAATGCAAAGCTTGCCTCAATTCTTCATTTTTACTTTTGAGAACTGAAAGCTCACGGTTCTGTTTTTGCAGCTCGGCAACTTTAGCACTAAGCACTTCATTTTCTTGTTTAACAGCTTCAATATTCCTAAAAAAAGACAAACCACCCCTCACCCCCTGCCCTATTGAGGTAAAAAAGCTCTGGATCGGTGTCAGTGGCACACTTATGATATTATTCAACCAGTTCAGCCTGCTGTTTTTATTTACAGAAACCCCCATAACCACAAGAAGAAAAATGGTTATGATAGATAAGACAAACCATTTACTTCTTAAAATACGCAGCAAAGGAACAGTCTCCTCTCTATCTCAATTTTCTTGGCAATATCAGCACCCTCTTCAAAGTCTCAATTTCTTCAATCACTTTTCCGGTTCCAATGGCTACGCAGTCCAGTGGCGCCTCAGCAATGGTGACCGGCATTCCTGTTTCTTCCATGATGAGCCTGTCCAACCCGCTCAGGAGAGCTCCCCCACCTGCAAGCATAATGCCCTTGTCCATAATATCCGAAGCCAACTCCGGAGGTGTTTTCTCAAGGGTATATTTTATTGCATCTATTATTGAATAAATCGGTTCCTTCAAAGCCTCGGTTATTTCAAAAGAGGATATAGTTAGGTTTTTTGGCAAACCTGTAATAAGGTCTCTCCCCCTTACATTCATATATTCTTCCTTTGGTTTGGGGTAGGCAGCGCCAATTGTCATTTTAATCTGCTCTGCCGTCCTTTCTCCAATCATAAGACTGTATTCCTTCTTTATATAATGAACAATCGATTCGTCAAACTCATCCCCAGCTATTCTTAATGATTTGCTGGTGACAATACCACCTAAGGAAATGACAGCGACTTCACTCGTGCCGCCTCCTATATCAACAATCATGCTGCCGGTAGGCTCTTCAACAGGAAGATTCGCCCCTATTGCCGCAGCCATGGGTTCCTCAATCAGGTAAGCCTCCTTGGCTCCCGCCTGAAGTGTCGCCTCCTCAACGGCTCTCTTTTCAACCTCTGTAACACCAGAAGGAACACATATTACAACCCTCGGCTTTGATATAAATCTGCTGCTCATGGCTCTCTTTATAAAATGCCTGAGCATGCTCTGTGTTATATCATAGTCTGCAATAACACCGTCCTTCATAGGTCTTATTGCAATAATATCTCCCGGGGTTCTTCCAATCATGCTTTTTGCATCATCACCCACTGCCAGAATCACACCCGTATTCCTGTTTATTGCAACAACGGATGGTTCTCTTACAACAATCCCTTTCCCTCTTACATGCACAAGTGTATTAGCTGTACCAAGATCAATACCAATGTCTCTTGCAAATAATCCCATTTAGTAAGTCCTCCCAAATTCTTCAAAGCGCAGTGGAGGTTTTTCTTCTTAATCACATCAATCCCTGCTCTTTTAAGCTTATGTACCTTCCGTCTCCTATGACCACATGATCAAGGACTTTTATTCCCAGTATATTCCCTGCGTTTACCAACCTTTGTGTTGTCTCAATATCTTCCCTGCTGGGCTCCGGATCACCGCTGGGATGGTTGTGCACAAGCAGCATTCCCGAACACCCCGCCTTGACGGCCTCGCTGAAAACTTCCCGCGGATGGACAATAGATGAATTGAGACTTCCTACTGAAACATTCATATACTTTATAATATGGTTTTTAGTATTCAGCAGTATGATTTTAAAAACTTCTTTTTTAAGATGCCGCATTTCCTCCATTAAAAGCGTACTGACCTCAACCGGCGATTTTATTGTAACCCGATTATTATTTATAAGTGAAGCTGACACTCTTTTCGACAGCTCCATAACTGCTTTAATCTGAAGCGCTTTAACCCTTCCAATGCCCTTGGTTTTCCTCAGTTCCTCTACCGATAAATCATGCAGGAAAGTTATGCCTCCTCTGCTTTCATCGAGTGAAAGCAACCTTTGAGCCAGTGAAACTGACGTATCTTCCATACTGCCTGTCCTTATTACAATCGCCAGCAGCTCGGCATTAGACAAGGTCTCCGAACCATATTTCTCGAGCTTTTCATATGGCCTCTCACTAACCGGTATATCCTTCATTC
>CAYGHY010000006.1:27616-31083 GCA_964349435.1 uncultured Oscillospiraceae bacterium | reverse complement strand
ATGTATTATAAAACCTTATAAAAATAATAAAACAGTTAGCTGGTGGAAAGAATGAACCGTTCCTCTGATTTTAAGCAAAAGGAAGTAATAAACCTGTCAGATGGTAAAAGACTGGGCTTTGTATCTGATGTCGAAATAGATCTGGAAGAAGGTAAAATAGATGCCATAATTTTACCCGGGGTGGGCAAACTCTTTGGACTGTTAGGCAAAGAGAGCGAGTTTATTATACCCTGGGAGAAAATAAAGAAAATAGGAGAGGATATCATATTCGTAGACCTTGATGAACGATATATAAGAAAATACTTTGATTAATAAACACTACAGCGAAAACTTCATTATATAATCAGTATTCATGCATCTTGCAGAACTAGTTGCAAACGCATCAATGCGTTATTTCTGCAAGAATAATTTAGCGGTTTTCGCTGTACCGCTAAAGAACTTGCATAATAAACCGATATTACATACAACAATAAATTTGTGATAAGCATTGCCGGCATGTATTACTGTACTGATTTGGAGGAACACCTATGAAATGCCCGTATTGTGGTTTTGCAGAAGACAAGGTCATTGATTCAAGGCCAACCGAAGAAAGTGCTGCGATAAGAAGACGCAGGGAATGTTTAAAATGCCTCAAGCGTTTCACTACCTATGAAAAGGTTGAGAGTATACCGTTAATGGTCATAAAGAAGGACAAAATACGTCAAACCTTTGACAGGGAGAAGCTCCTTAACGGCTTGCTAAAAGCCTGCGAAAAAAGACCGGTTTCAATCGAAGTATTAGAAAAAATGGTGAATGAGATCGAGGGACAGATTTTAAACTCGCTTAAAAGGGAGATTACCTCACAGGAGATAGGTGAAATGGTCATGGCAAGACTGAAGGATCTTGATGAGGTTGCATATGTAAGATTTGCTTCAGTCTACAGACAATTCAGAGATATCAATACATTCATGGATGAGCTTCATAAGCTTCTTAATGAAAAGTAGCAAATAAATATATTATGGGTATGTACAAACACAGTCGTTTATAGTAGTATTATGTTGGAAATAAATGTATAGCTATGCAACATGTACTAACGAAAGGTTGTGGGGTATGTACTCCAAGCTCAGAAGCTGCGGGTTGCTTGGGATAGATGGTTACGTTGTTGAAGTAGAGACAGATATAAGCAGCGGGATACCGGTTTTTGATATCGTCGGATTGGGTGATACAGCTATCCGTGAAGCAAGAGAACGTGTGCGCTCTGCTATTAAAAATGCCGGATATGAGTTTCCCATCCGTAGAATTACAATGAACCTGGCTCCTGCCAATCTAAAAAAGGAAGGGTCTTCCTTCGATCTGGCAATTGCTCTTGGCGTGCTGGCATCCACAGGAGTAATAAATTTGTCAAACATGGGTAATGCATTTTTTTTAGGTGAACTCTCCCTTGATGGTGAAATAAAGCCTGTTAAAGGAGTTTTGCCCATGGCTGTCTGTGCTCTGCAAAACGGCATCAGCTATTTGGTGCTGCCGGAGGACAATGCAGAGGAGGCAGCGGTAGTCAAAGGACTAAATATTATACCTGTTAAAAACATTAGGGAAACCGTAGCTTTTATCAATGAGGATTTCCATGTAAAACCCTTTGAAAATGCCAATGATTACATGAAATCGGGCAGACTGGAATATGATGTTGATTTTGCCGACGTCAAGGGGCAGGAGAATGTGAAAAGAGCGCTGGAAGTGGCCGCATCAGGCGGTCACAACTGTATTATGATAGGAGCGCCTGGTTGCGGCAAAACCATGCTGGCAAGGAGATTGCCTACCATACTTCCGTCTATGACCTTTGAGGAGGCGCTGGAGGTCACAAAAATACACAGTATTGCCGGAATACTTCCGCCGGGAATACCGCTTATAAACACCAGACCTTTTAGGAGCCCGCATCATACAATCTCTGATACAGGACTTGTAGGTGGAGGATCTGTTCCAAAACCGGGTGAAATCAGCATGGCACATTACGGAGTTCTTTTCCTTGATGAGCTTCCGGAATTCAGTAAAAAATCACTGGAAGTTCTCAGGCAACCGTTGGAGGATGGTGTAATAACCATTTCACGTGTCAGTGCCAGTTTGACATATCCCGCAAAAACAACCCTGATCTGCGCAGCCAACCCCTGTAAATGCGGACGATTTTTGGATTCATCAGGTCAGTGTGCCTGTACACCCAAACAAATTAAGCAATATTTAGGCAAGCTTTCGGGACCTCTGCTGGATCGAATGGATATACACATAGAGGTTGCATCAGTGAAATACAAGGAGCTTGATAGCGGTTTAACAGGAGATGCATCCTCCGTGATAAGGGAACGAGTTGAAAATACACGGAGTATACAGCTTGACAGATACAAAGGAATGCGCATCTATTCCAATTCCCAACTGCAGCCGGCGATGCTCAATAAGTTCTGCAGGCTGGATGAAAGATGCCGGGATATTTTGAGAAATGCTTTTGATAAGCTGGGTATGAGCGCAAGAGCCCACAGCAGGATCTTGAAGGTGTCCAGAACCATAGCAGATATGGATAGCAGTGAGGACATAAGCCCTGTGCATCTGGCAGAGGCCATACAATATAGAAGTCTGGACAGAAAAATTTGGAACATGTAGTAAAAAAGATAATTGGGAGAATTTGAATGGTAAGCAATCTTAAATATTGGATATGGTTGAGTTCACTTGTTAAAATATTACCGCGCAAGCGATTGCAGCTGCTGGATTACTTTGGTGATCCTGCCCTCATTTGGGAGTGTACGGAGGCTGAATTAAGAGCGTTAGATTTCTGCACTCCTCAGATGCTTGCCGCCATAACGGACAAACAGAGCAGAAAAGATACGGACAAGCTGATTGATGCTATCAGAAGGTGTGATGCGGATGTTATTACTTTAAAGGACAATCTCTATCCGGAAGCCCTTAAAAATATTCCTGACCCTCCGGTTGTATTATATTGCAGGGGTAAACTTGAGAGGGATGCGGTTTGTGTGGCTGTTGTAGGTTCAAGAAGGGCGACGGTATATGGACTTGAAATGACAAGACGGTTATCGCAGGAACTTGCCAGCCATGGCGTAACAGTTGTCAGCGGCATGGCAAGAGGCATTGATTCAAAGGCTCATTCAGGCGCCTTAGAGAGTGGAGGCAGAACTATCGCTGTCCTTGGCTGCGGGGTTGATGTTGTATATCCTTCTGAGAATTTGAGCCTTATGAATAAAATATGCCAATCAGGCGCAGTAATTTCAGAATATTTACCAGGCACACCACCGATTCCCTTCAATTTCCCGGCAAGAAACCGTATTATAAGCGGACTGACACAAGGCGTTGTCATTGTTGAGGCCAATGAAAAGAGCGGATCGCTGATTACAGCGGATTTTGCCCTAGAACAGGGAAGGGAGGTATTTGCAATACCTGGTAACATTAACAGTATGAATAGCATAGGAACAAACAAGCTTATAAAGGAA
>CAYGHY010000006.1:25086-27606 GCA_964349435.1 uncultured Oscillospiraceae bacterium | reverse complement strand
GAAAATAAGACATGTCGCAAATAATAATATTAACAGAGAAAGACCATTACCGATTTTTTTTCATGGCGACAACGAGAAAAGTATTGCAAAAAAGCTACTGAACGGACCTGCTCATATTGATACGATAGCCCGTGATTGTGGTATCAGTGTTCAACTTGCCGGCTCGGTGCTTGTAATGCTTGAATTAAGCGGCTTCGTGGAACAGTTGCCAGGAAAAATTTATATATTGGCAGAGTAGACAAATACATTTGTAGATTTTAATTTGAAATATGATAACATATGATTTAAACTATATAATAAAAAGAAAAGGATTATCTAATTTTCAGTGACGGAGGTTATAATGTCAAACAACCTAGTAATAGTAGAATCACCGGCAAAAGCAAACACAATTGGGAAATTTCTTGGTAAAGATTACAAGATTGTAGCATCGGTCGGACATGTCAGAGATTTGCCCAAAAGTCAGATAGGTGTAGATATTGAACATAATTTTGAACCTAAGTATATTACCATCAGAGGCAAAGGTGATGTCATCAGCAAGCTTAAAAAGGAAGCGAAAGCCGCACAAAAAGTATATTTGGCAACGGATCCTGATCGCGAAGGAGAAGCCATATCATGGCATCTAGCCAATGTGCTCAATATCAATAAAAACGATACGTGCAGGATTACTTTTAATGAAATTACCAAAAATGCTGTGAAAAACGCCATCAAGTCGCCCAGAAAAATTGATATGGATCTTGTTGATGCACAGCAGGCACGAAGAATTCTTGACAGAATAGTGGGCTACAAGATCAGTCCGCTCCTTTGGAGAAAGATCAGGAAAGGCCTCAGTGCGGGTCGTGTGCAGTCTGTTGCTGCAAGACTGATATGTGACAGGGAGGAAGAGATAAACCAATTCACTCCGGAAGAATACTGGACAATTACTGCCAGACTCTTGAAGAAAAAAACGGGTTCTTCCTTTGATGCCAAGTTCTTTGGAACTGCCGACGAGAAGATAGAACTAAAAAGCGAAGCTCAAGTTAAGGATATATTAAAAAAGATTGATGGCAAAAAATACATTGTGAGTAAGCTGAAATATAATGAAAAGAAAAAGATGCCGGCACCACCTTTCATCACAAGCACAATGCAGCAGGAAGCAGTAAGGAAGCTGGGTTTTCCTACTAGGAAGACCATGATGGTGTCACAGCAGTTATATGAAGGAGTCGAGGTTAAGGGTCATGGAGCAATAGGCCTTGTCACCTATATTCGTACGGATTCTACAAGGATTTCCACAGAAGTACAGCAGGACACAAAAAAATATATTGAGAATAAATACGGACAAAAATATTTACCTGAGGAGTTCAGAATTTATAAGAACAAATCGGCATCACAGGATGCCCATGAAGCCATCCGGCCTACCTTTGTGGATTTGGATCCCGACAGCTTGAAGGATTCT
This sequence comes from uncultured Oscillospiraceae bacterium, assembly GCA_964349435.1. GTDB lineage: Bacteria > Bacillota > Clostridia > Acetivibrionales > DTU013 > CAYGHY01. The sequence goes on along the minus strand of CAYGHY010000006.1, from coordinate 26,174 downwards.
CTGACCAACGACCAGTACAAGCTTTACAAACTTATCTGGTCCAGATATGTTGCCAGCCAGATGGCTTCAGCCATTTATGATACGGTATCGGCCGATATACTTGCAGGCAGCATGCTTTTCAAAGCAAATGGCTCAAAGATTAAATTCAAGGGCTTTATTGCTGTTTACACAGAGGGTCGAGATGAGGATGCCGAGGATAGTGAAGTTTCCATTCCGGAACTGGAAGAAGAGGAACAGCTGGAACTGAAAAAAATAGTGGATAAACAGCATTTCACTCAGCCTCCTCTCAGATACACCGAGGCAACCCTGGTAAAAGTGTTGGAGGAGAAGGGGATAGGCAGGCCGAGTACTTATGCTCCCATTATTACAACCATACTGGCTCGAGGCTACGTGGAAAAAGAAAAGAAATTCTTTATGCCTACTGAGCTTGGGAAAATTGTGAATGATCTGATGAAAAACAATTTTCAGGATATTGTCGATGTGAAGTTCACTGCTCAGTGGGAAAATAAACTGGATGAGGTGGAGGAAGGTTCGAAAAAATGGGTGGATCTGTTGAAGGATTTTTATGGTTCTTTTGCTGATGCATTAAAAGAAGCGGAAATAAAAATAGGCAACATAGAAATACCTGAAGAAGTGACTGATATAATATGTGAAAAGTGTGGCCGCAGAATGGTCATAAAAAATGGTAAATTTGGCAAATTCATTGCCTGCCCCGGCTTCCCCGAATGCAGGAATGCCAGACCAATCCTTGAAGAAGCAGGTGTTACATGCCCGAAATGTAGCGGCAAAGTCCTTATTAAAAAGACTAAGAAGGGCAGAAAATATCTTGGATGTGAAAACAATCCCACGTGCAGCTTTATGACATGGGATATGCCATCAGGTGAGAATTGCCCGAAATGCGGTAGTTTCCTTGTGAAGAAATATTCGGGAAAAAAAGTGACATTGAAATGCTGCAATGAAGGCTGTGATTTTGCAAAAGAGAATTCAAAGGATAATTTGAGGGATAGTGCAGAGGATGGTTAATAAGATAGTTCAGAGGATGGTTAATAAGATAGTTCAGAGGATGGTTAATAAGATAGTTCAGAGGA
>CAYGHY010000006.1:0-24986 GCA_964349435.1 uncultured Oscillospiraceae bacterium | reverse complement strand
GATGGTTAATAAGATAGTTCAGAGGATGGTTAATAAGATAGTTCAGAGGATGGTTGATAAGATAGTTCAGAGGATGGTTAATAAGATAGTTCAGAGGATGGTTAATAAGATAGTTCAGAGAACAGTTCAGATTTGATTACAGATGAGATTAAAGACGAGGGTACCGATGAATGAGTATCAGGTTTTAATGGGACCTGATACCGGATAAAAGTGAATGGGAGACATGTCAGGATGCCAGCACATGTTGTCAACATTATAGGCGCAGGACTAGCAGGTTGTGAAGCCGCCTGGCAGGTAGCTAAGAGAGATGTCCACGTCAGGCTTTATGAAATGAAGCCTGTGAAGTATTCACCGGCACATAGCCTTGAGACTTTTGCAGAGCTTGTATGCAGCAATTCGCTTCGTTCAGACAGGATTGAAAATGCAGTAGGACTATTGAAGGAAGAAATGCGGATTTTGGATTCACTTATTATGCGGTGTGCCGATGCCACAAGGATTCCTGCCGGCGGGGCACTTGCTGTGGATCGGAGAGGATTTTCCGAAGCTGTTACAAAAGAGCTGGCGAACCACCCGAACATATCCATTAATGTTGCAGAAGTACGCGAACTGCCAAATGAAGGCATCACTATCATTGCAACCGGACCGTTGACCTCCGAGGTATTATCCGGGTGTATATCGAAACTTACAGGAAAAGACTGTCTGTATTTCTATGATGCCGCAGCACCCATCGTCACTTATGAATCCATTAATATGGATGTTGCCTTTCGTGCATCACGTTATGGAAAAGGATCTGATGATTACATCAATTGTCCGATGAATAAAACTCAATATGATTTATTTCAAAATGAGTTGGTAACGGCGGAGGCAGTGCCTTTAAAAGTCTTTGAACAGGAAATTCTTTTCAGTGGTTGTATGCCCGTGGAAAGTATGGCGCAAAAGGGTCGTGAAACACTGCGTTTTGGGCCGCTAAAGCCTGTCGGACTTATCGACCTTCACACCGGCGCAGAACCTTATGCTGTTGTGCAATTGAGACAGGATAACATAGAGGGTACGCTATACAATATTGTCGGCTTTCAGACTCATTTGCGCTGGCCTGAGCAAAAACGGGTTTTCAGGCTGATTCCAGGACTTGAAAATGCTGAATTTGTCAAATACGGCGTGATGCACAGGAATACTTATATTCATTCACCTGGGTTTCTGGATGAGACATATCAAATGATATCCAGGCCGGATATATACTTCGCTGGACAGATAACAGGAGTGGAGGGTTATCTCGAATCAGCTTCTTCAGGACTTGTAGCAGGTATTAATGCTGCGTTACAGTTAATGGGGAAAAACAAAATCAAGTTTTCTCCGGAAACAGCCATTGGTTCGCTGGCAACTTACATTTCCAGAAATTCTACCGGCAAATTTCAGCCCATGAATGTCAGCTTTGGATTGATAAAACCTCCGGCATTAAAGTTTAAGAACAAGAATGATAAATATCTGTTTATGGCAAAGTATGCACTTGAAAAAATCAAATATTCGCAAATAACCACAATATCTTGATGAGCAACAGCTAATAACACATTATGTTGTTGTATTTGACATTATGTTGTGTTAAAATCATAATATGACATGGCATATTATGTATATGTGATTGATGTTAACATTTTTTACTGATTATGAAGGATATTGGTTATAAATGTCGAAATATTAGAGTGAAGGGTTTTAGTTTTGACTCTGCATTGAAAATTTAAAGGAGGCAGGCTGTATGCCGGAAAAATTGACAAGTCATCTGGAACTACGTGAAAAGGCACTTGATGCAGCTTGGGTCCGGAACGAGGTTATCGCACAGAATATAGCAAATGTTGACACACCTGGCTATAAGAAAAGTACAGTTGCTTTTGAGGAGTTTCTGGAGGATGCGTTGGACAAAGGCGGTTTCAAAGGCTTTACTACCGACAAAAGACATATACAAATAGGTGGCGGCAGCCTGAAAAATGCAAGGATTAAAATTTTAAAGGAGCATAAGAACCTCAGCACAAGGCTGGATGGCAATAATGTAGACATAGAGAGCGAGATGGCTTCTCTGGCCAAGAATAGCATCAGATACAATACACTGGTTAAAAGTATAAGCGGCAGCTATCAAAGTCTTAAGTCGGTTATAAGCGAAGGGAGGAGATAATTCATGGGTTATTTCGGTGCGCTTGATATAGGCGCTTCAGCACTTACAGCACAGAGACTGCGTATGGATACCATCTCACAAAATATTGCCAATGCAAGTACCACCCGGACAGAGTATGGCACTCCTTACAGAAGGAGAGTTGTTATATTTGAAGAAAAATCCCTAGGTGTTCCTTTTTCGGAATATCTCACGGCCAGCAGCAGGGAACGTTATATAGGTAAAGGTGTCAGGGTTTCAAAGATCGTAGAGGATCGCAGTCCGTTTAAAAGAACGTATGAACCGGGTAATCCGGATGCAGATGCGGAAGGCTACGTGGAACTGCCTAATGTTGATATAATAACCGAGATGGTTAATATGATTTCTGCAACACGTGCATATGAGGCAAACGTAACATCAATTAACACTGCAAAAAGTATGGCATTAAAGGCATTGGAAATAGGTAGATGACTGCTTCTGACGATAGTCAACGGCAGTCGATAAGGGAAGGTGAAATAGATGGCTTTGAATGAAATTGGACGTATCGGTTCACTGGTTCCTACTCGTTCCCTTTTTGAAACACTTGAAGAAAAGGAACCTTCCGGCAGTGTGACTGTACCTTTTTCTGATTATCTGAAACAGGCGCTCAATAGTACCAACAGCCTGTTAATGAACGCATCCGGTCTTGCCAATGACTTTGCAGCCGGCAAAATTGATAATATCCATCAGGTGGCAATAGCTTCCGAAAAGGCGGATATTGCATTGCAGTTTACGATGCAAATCAGAAATAAGATTATGGATGCCTACTCTGAAATCATGCGAATGCAAATATGATACTTGGATATAAGTTTTAGAAAGTGAATATAGGAGCACTGTCTTATATAATTTTGCATTAATACACTTAAGATGAAAACAGATACAAGGTGGTGAAGCAATGCCTGAATTCATGAAAAAGTATTTGGAACAGCTTAAAGAATTTTGGGGAAGCCTTGAAAAATCTCAGAAAACACGTCTTTATATAACTTCTGCAATCGTGATCATTACTATCGGCATATCTGTTTTCATGCTCACCAAACCTAATCGCATAGTACTTTTTTCCAATTCCGATCAGAAACAGATTGGTGAAATGGTAACCATTCTTAATGATAATGGAATATGGAATTCTGCCGAAAATAACGGCACAAGCATTATGATCGATTCCAAGAACAACAATACTGCACAGATATTATTGGCGCAAGCCGGTTATCCCAAGGAGGGCTTAACCTTTGAGGATGCTATATCCAGAATAGGAATCACCACGACTGAAAGCGACAAAAAGGTTATTTGGAAACAACAGCAGGTTTCCGACCTGGAAAATAAAATTGAAATGCTGGACAATATTGACGAAGCAGCGGTCACTCTGGCAACACCGGAGTCCTCTATTTTTTATAACGAAGGACAGGAGCAGCCTAGACCTACGGCTTATGTAATGATCAGACCCAATAAGAAGCTTACCCCCATGCAGGTGGAAGGTATTGTCATGCTTGTTTCAAGGAGCGTAGAAAGGCTTCATCCCAAGGATGTTACCGTTGCAGATAACAATAGTAATATTCTTAATATTAACTCCGAAGACGACTCAATTAATGCCGCAAACAGTCAGGAAGAACTCCGGCAAAAGAGGGAAAATGAGCTGGAGCAAAAGGTGCTGAATTATTTCAGCGTCGGACAATTTGACAATTTTGACACACTCAGAGTCGTGGCAAATGCAATGCTTGATTTTGACAAAGACAAATCACAGACAAAGTCCATTACCAATCCTCAAGGTATGGATGGAGGCGCTGTTATAAGCAGTAAAACCAGTGAGGAAACAGTGAAAAACGGAACTCCAACAGGAGAACCAGGACTAGGGACCAATCCTGGCGAAACAAATGCGCCTTCCTATCAGACGGGAAATGATGCCAATTCTGACTATTCCAACAAAGAGGCGGAAACCAACTTTGGATATGACGAAAGACTGAGAGAAACAGAAAAGGCCACAGGCAAGCTTATTCCTGAGGAATCAGGAATAGCAATTTCGTTATGGTACGGCAAAAAAGTAACGGATGATACAAAGCTGGGGTCTGACTTCATAGATGGAATAAAGACAGCAGCGAGTACTGCAACCGGAGTGCCTATAAAAAATATTTCAGTAAACAAACTGAAGCTGGCACCTACTGAGGTGATTGAAAAGACATTAAGCGAAACGATAAAGCAACTGATTACGGATTACGGTTTCTTTGCGTTGATGCTGGTACTGATCATCACCTTGCTTATTGCAGGAGTGCCACGTAAGAAGGGGCACGCAAATGAGGTAATGCAGACGGCAATTGCAGGTGGATCCAAGTTTCTTGTTCCGGATCCCGAGAGCCCCATCCCGCCTATACAAATGGAAGAAAGATCGGAAATAAAGAAACAGATCGATAAATTTGTTAAACAGAAACCGGATTCAGTTGCACAGCTTTTAAGAAACTGGCTTTCCGACGAATGGGACGGTTAGGAGAGGTTTGTCAATATGGCGAGGTCATCAAGTGGGAAATTTGAATATTCTGGACGTGAGAAGGCTGCAATGCTGCTGATTTCCTTAGGACCGGAGAAGTCGGCGGAAATATTTAAGCATTTGAAGGAAGAAGAGATTGAACAGCTGACTCTTGAAATTGCTAATATCAGAACCGTATCTCCTGAAGAAAAGGAGAAGGTTCTTGAGGAATTCTACCAGATATGCCTTGCTCAGGAGTTCATTGTCGAAGGTGGTATCGGGTATGCCAAGGAGATACTGGAGAAAGCTCTTGGCACACAAAAAGCTCTCGATATCATCAACAAGCTGACTGTTTCACTGCAGGTCAGACCCTTTGAATTCGTTAGAAAAGCAGACCCGTCGCAGCTACTGAACTTCATTCAAAAAGAGCATCCCCAGACTATTGCACTTATACTGGCTTATCTCAAGCCGCAACAAGCTTCCGTCGTACTGGCAGCACTGCCACAGGATAAGCAGGCTGATGTTGCGAGGCGTATTGCGACAATGGACAGGACATCTCCTGAAGTCATAAAAGAAGTGGAAAGAATACTGGAAAAGAACCTGTCGTCCTTAGTTAATGAAGATTTTACAGCGGCAGGCGGTGTTCAGGCCATCGTTAACATACTCAATACAGTGGACAGAGGTACAGAAAAGTACATAATGGAGACACTGGAAGTAGAAGATACCGATCTTGCAGAGGAAATCAGAAGGAGAATGTTCATATTTGAGGATATTCTTACATTGGACAACCGGTCAATACAAAGATTTCTCAGAGATGTTGAAAACAACCAACTTGCAATAGCACTGAAAGGTACTACAGATGAAGTACAAAAGGTAATATATGCAAACATGTCCAAGCGTCTTTCGGAAATGATCAGAGAAGATATAGAATTTATGGGGCCTGTAAGGCTTAAGGATGTTGAAGAAGCGCAACAGAAGATTGTAAATATTATCAGAAAGCTTGAGGATGCAGGCGAAATTGTTATTTCCAGAGGCGGAGGTGACGAAATAATTGTATAACAAGATTTTTAAAAACAATCAGGTAACGTATGGCAGACCGTTTCAGATTAAAATACCGCTAAAACTGCAGAATATTGCAGAACAGAGCATTGAGACGGAAGGCACGGAATTTGTTGAGGATATTCAAAAAAAAACACTTGAGCCTGAGGAACTTTTAGAGAAAGCAAAACGAGAGTGCGAACTTCTCTTAGATGAAGCAGGTTTTGAAGCCGAAAGGATTATGGAACAGGCAAGACAGGAAGCTGAAAAAAAGGCGGAAGTTATGTTGGAAGAAGCTTGGCAGATGGGCTATGCAGAAGGTGCGGAGGCGGCGCGGGCACAAAACAAATCCATTCTGGAAGAGACTGAAAAATTATACCAGATTGCTGTAAAAGAGCATGATAGCACACTTGCCGGTCTGGAATCCGAAATTCTGGAACTGGTTCTGGGAGTTGCTCATAAAGCGGTTGCCGGAGAGCTTGTAATGAATAGTGATATTATACTGCAGCTTATTAAAGATGCGTTACCAAACTGTTCCAATACAAATGGTGCGATACTTAAAGTATCTCCCATAGATTATAACTACTTAATTGATAATAAAGAAAGGCTTTCTACAATTGCAGAAGGAGCAGATGGATTAGAGATCAGGAAGGACCCCACACTTAAAGCAGGGGACTGCATTATAGAAACAGCTCTCGGGGGTGTTGACGCAGGTGTGGATACCAGGCTGTATAAAATAGAAGAAGCCTTTAGAGAGCAGCTTAAAGGCATTTAGATGAGAGTGAGGACTTAAGTGAAGTGCATATTAGCCTTCGGAAGTATCACAATATACTTGATAAATCAGATTTCATCCAATATTACGGCAAGGTCTCAAAAGTAGTTGGCCTGACCATAGAATCAGACGGCCCTGAGGTTGATATAGGCGAGCTTTGCAAGCTCCATGCATCAAAAGGAAAACGTATCATCAATACGGAAGTCGTAGGCTTTAAGGATAACAAGGCATTGCTGATGCCACTCGGCGAAATGGCCGGTGTCGGCCCGGGTAATCTAGTTGTAGCTTCCGACTCCGTGTTAAAGGTGGGAGTCGGAGAAAACCTGATAGGACGAGTACTTGATGGCCTGGGCTATCCTATTGATGATAAGGAACCACTAAAACCGGAACAGTATTACCCAATTAATAACAAACCTCCCCATCCTTTAAACAGAAAACGGATCACTGAACCCCTGACTCTTGGAATTAAAGCGATAGACGGTCTTTTAACCGTCGGAAAGGGTCAACGTATCGGAATTTTTGCCGGCAGCGGTGTTGGTAAGAGTACGTTGATGGGTATGATTGCCCGAAACACAAAGGCAGATGTAAATGTGATTGCGCTTATTGGAGAACGCGGCAGGGAGGTAAGAGAATTTATAGAAAAGGATTTACAGGAGGAGGGGCTTTCACGTTCAGTAGTTGTAGTTGCCACCTCTGATCAGCCGGCTCTAATCAGACTCAAAGGAGCTCACGTTGCCACCGCTATTGCAGAATATTTCAGAGATCAGGGAAAAGATGTATTGCTTCTGATGGATTCATTAACCAGATTTGCCATGGCGCAAAGGGAAATTGGTCTGGCAATCGGTGAACCTCCTGTTTCCCGCGGCTACACGCCTTCAGTATTCGGTGTCATGCCAAAGCTGCTGGAGCGTGCCGGAAACTCAGACAGAGGCTCTATTACCGGACTTTATACAGTTCTTGTGGATGGGGATGATATGACAGAACCTGTTACAGACACGGCAAGGGGCATACTTGACGGACATATTGTTTTGTCAAGAACATTTGCCAACAGAAATCAGTATCCGGCTATTGACATTCTTGCAAGTGTCAGCCGCGTAATGCCCGACATCATTACAACGGAGCATAAAACAGCAGCCGCTGAGCTCAAAAAAGCGCTTGCTATTTACACAGATGCTGAAGATCTGATAAACATAGGTGCCTACGTTAAAGGCAGCAATGAGAAAATTGATTATGCCATTGATCTGATAGATGGAATACTGGATTTCATACAGCAGTCAACCGAAATTCGTTTCACTTTTGACGAGGCTCTGGGAAAGCTCTATAGCGTGCTTAAATGATGAGCAGGGGAGATTGAATAAATGGCAAAGTTCAGCTTCAGGCTTCAGCCTGTACTAAATGTGAAGACCCAGATCGAAGACAATCTAAAAAATACGCTGGGAAAGGCAATCCGGAAACTGGAAATAGAAAAACGCAAACTGGCTCAACTTGAAGGTTATTTGAATAATTTTACGGCCGTATTTAATGAAAAAACCAGGAAGTCAACTGTGCATGAGCTGATCGAGTATAAAGATTATTTATCGCTTTTGGCTTCCAAAATTAAATTTCAGAAAGAAATGGTAAACTGTGCCGCTCTGAATGTCGATAAAGTAAGAGAAGAGTTGCTCAAAGCTGTAAAGGAAAGAAAGATACTTGATAAGTTAAAGGACAAGAAAAAAGAAAAATATCTACAGGAACAAAAAAAATTGGAGCAAAAAACAAATGATGAAATGGTAAGCTACAATCGTAATGAGAGTAGTCCGGGTGAATGAAGATGCCTATAAGCACTGGTGGTAAAGCTGCTACTAAAAACCTCAAACCGAATGAAAATACAAAAAGAAACAGAAAAAGCAAGTCTGTACTTTTTACTTTTTTTATTGTTGTTTTTATTTTGATTGTGGTTTTTGGAGGAGTTTTTTATTATATCATTCATAACAATATCAATGGTCTTGCGGAACACTACCGTAGATATATACAGGATATCCCGCTGATAAGGCTTGCACTACCCAAAGCACCGGATTTGCTTGATCCTAGGTATATGACCTCAAATGAAATCAAACAGAAATATATAGAATTCAGAGAAAAAAATGAAACGCTGGAAAAGCAGTTGTCTGAGGTTAATATTAAGCTTGATGAGTATCAGGGATACAAGGATGATTACGAAAACTTCAAACAGAAACTAAAGGAAATCAATGATCGCGAAGCTGCGCTGAATGGGAAAGAAGCCCAGCTAACCGAATTGAAGCAGAAGATTGATGAACTGACAGTAAAGGGTGATAAAGAGTCCTTTAAAGCGTATTTTGATACCGTTGACCCTGAAAATGCAAAGTCGCTTTATGCGGAAATCTTGAAAGAACAGCAAAATGATGCAAATGCAAAGAAATTTGCACAGGTGTTTGAGGTGATGGATGCGGCAGCTGCCGCCATGATTTTTGAACAACTGGGCATTACCGATATTGACATGACGGCAGAGACACTAAAAGTCATGAAAAAAGAGAGCTCATCTGCAATACTGGAATCCATGACCCCGGCATTTGCAGCAAAAGTAATAGAGAAATTAAAAGTGCTGTACAAGGGGAATTGAAATAACAATTCATTTGAGGGGAGGTGAAAAAATGACATTAAAAGAACTGATACCGGAAAATATTTATACCAGACGAGGGACTGCAGTTTTCCAGTTAGGTGCGCAAACTATGCAGGTATCCGGCGGCAAATGTAAAAATACCGCTTTTGGTAATATCCTTGGCAGCCGAATGAGCAATGCCCTTGGCAGAAGTAATGATGAGAAAAGAATCGCTCCAAATCTATCAGCAGGCAGAAAAAATACCGATAATGTGTGTAACAACACTGACGGCAAACCAAGGTATTTGTCTTTCAGAGAGGCAGAAAATACCTCTGCTTCAGAATCATCAGTCAAGCGCAAAACAAAATATACTGAAGGCATTCATAACCAGCTGAAGACTGTTGATGAAGTTTCTGAAAAAAATGAACCGCAGAATCAAATACCCAATAATATGCTTATCATCTTTGCGCAGGTGCTGGAACTGGATACCGGAGATTTGCTGAAGCTTTTGAAGGAGGCGGGTGTTGCTTCTGAGTTCTTGAGCAAGCTTCAAAATACCGATGAAAACGCATTTAAACTGACGCAGCTTCTTGGTTTGAACAGTCAGCAGCAAGATACCCTGGTAAAGCTACTTGGTTTGAACAGTCAGCAGCAAGATACCCTGGTAAAGCTACTTGATTTTATGACCGGAACTCCGGATTCTTTGACAACAGTTCAAACAGAGGCAGATGTCTTGGATGTTCTGCATAAGGGAACGAAATTTGCAGTCAGCAGTACAGAAACATCAAAAAATCAGCTGACACAGGAAGCGTTATCCGCATTTGAATCCATGGCTGCGAAACTGAGCTTAAAAATCAAGATAGTTTTGAACAACCTCGGCAATATGCTTACGTCTGACCAAAGTGCATTTGCGGCGGAATTGAAACAGCTTTTGCAGCCCCTGACACAACCCATGGCACAGACTCGAATGGAGATGGCGGAAGCAGTAATACAGGTGCCTGCGCAACAGGTCGCAGGGTTAAACATTAATAATACTGCAGTACAGACTTCTGCAGTCGTCGGTGTAGAGGCGGAAGCAGCCTCCGGAGAAGAGGATGGCGTGGATCAGGAAGCAAAAGGGAAGGCAGAGAAGGAGCCATTAATCCGACAGCATGCAGCAGCCCTAAAGGAAACGCTGCCTCACGCCGCATTTCCGGTTGTACAAACGGATATAACGAATGGCGCTGATACAATGCAGAAGACTGCATCTAGTACTCAGGTGGCAGCAAAAGAGATTATCGGTCAGGTAATAACACAGGCGAAGGTAATACTGACTCCTCACAAGTCAGAAATGATAATTGATCTGAAACCTGACAGTCTTGGCAAAATCTCTCTTAGCGTGGTCACCGAGAATGGCATAGTCATGGCGAAGTTCACTGCAGACAGCCAGCAGGTAAAACAGGTACTTGAAGCAAATATGCAACTACTGAAGGATTCGTTGGAAAAGCAAGGCATGACAGTACAGGGCTTCAGTGTTTCAGTCAGACAGGATTTGGACCGGTCCGCCGAGAGGTGGACACAGTCTAAAAACAACAGACTTCATGCTAATAGCGGGATTTCCTTCAGGACGGCAGGAACCGATGAAAATCTTGTTGATATGCTTAAAGCGTCTGGTAGAAGCGATCCCCATCAATGGGGATACAGTACAATCAATTTAACGGCATAGGAGGTGAGATAGCATGAGCGATATATCGATAAATACCCAAAAATCTATACAACAAATCATCAACACAGGTTCCGCATCTACAAGTACGCGCAACACCGGAGAGCTGGGGAAGGACGATTTCCTCAACCTGCTGGTTACACAACTCAGATACCAGGATCCATTGAATCCCACCAACGACAAGGAGTTCATCGGACAGATGGCACAGTTCAGCGCACTGGAACAGATGCAGAACCTCAACACCAGCTTTGCTGCTACAAAGGCTTACGGCTTGATCGGCAAGAGTATTACTGCCAATATTGTTGATCCGAATACAAAGGAAACCAAAGAGCTTTCCGGTGATGTATCCAGCGTAAAGATCAGTTCCGGAAAATACTATGCATTGGTAAAAGGGACGGAAGTACTTGTGGATAGTATTACCAATATTACCGACAGCATCAATACCTATCAGAATAACCTGTCTGCATATACAAACCTGATAGGATATAATGTCAACGGTATAATATACAATTCTGAAGATGGAGATATGATTAAGGTGAGCGGTAATGTAAAAGCACTTCAGAAGGGCATTCATGAGGACTATGCAATAATGGATGCTGTAAGCGTCGAGATAGCAGGGCTTAATACCGCAGTAAAGACCACGGATGCCGATTATGTCAGGAAAACGTTGATTGCTGCTTACGGGAATGGTGAAGAGATTTCAATTATCGTAAAAGATAGCAGCACTGGTAAAAAAGTTCCTGTAACTACCAAACTCACCAGCCTGAACATAGCATCCAATGGTAAAATCACTGCTGTATTAAATAATGTACATGTTCCTCTTGAAAGCATCACCAGCATAACGAAGCTAAAGGAAGGTGCTGGCGATGGTAATTGACAGTTCAGGTAACAGGCTAAGCAGCCCGGTTATCACCAATAAACCGTCTGTAGCCGGTGGGAACTCCGCTGGTAACTTAAACAGGCAGTCCGATGCCACAAAAGTCAGTTTTGAGAGCATACTGAAGCATAAACTGACTGAAAGCAGCGATATTAAATTTTCCAAGCATGCGGAACTAAGGCTACAGTCCAGAAACATCAGCCTAACGCAAGCCCAGAGGGACAAAATGAAGGAAGCTGTTGAAAAGGCTGAGTCAAAGGGAGTAAAGGATTCATTGGTTCTGATGGACGGTCTGGCATTTGTTGTAAATATATGTAATAGAACGGTCATCACGGCGGCAAACAGCAATGAACTAAAAGAAAGTGTATTTACCAACATCGATGGAGCAGTAATCGTATAGCAGCCGGACCCTTTCGGGAGGCTGGACATCCCTGAATGACGGAGGGGATGGAACGGTTTAATATGAAGGAGGTCGAACATAAAGTATGATGAGATCAATGTTTTCTGGTGTGTCGGGTCTCAGAGCGCACCAGACCAGAATGGACGTGATAGGCAATAACGTTGCCAACGTCAATACAGTCGGTTTTAAATCGGGAAGAGTGACCTTTCAGGAGATTTTCAGCCAGACCCTGAAGGGTGCAAGTTCCCCTGATTCTGCATCAGGCAGGGGCGGCACCAACCCGATGCAGATAGGCCTTGGCCTCGGCGTCGGAGCAGTAGACACCATTACAACAAGAGGCAGCCTGCAGAGAACCGACAATCCGACAGACATGTCGATTGAGGGCGATGGCTTCTTTGTATGCAAGGGAGGCAGTGCCGATACCTTTAAATTCACCAGAGCAGGTAACTTTGGAATAGACAAGCTGGGCAATCTGGTTACCGGCAGCGGTCTGAATGTATATGGCTGGCAGGCATTAAAAACCGGCAGTAAAGATGAATTTGACTCTGAAAAGCCTATAGAGCCAGTCAATCTGTATTCGGATGCTTACAGAAACAAAAGAATTATTGCCGCAAAGGCAACGTCAAGAGCGGAATTGGCAGGAAATTTAGACGCAGCTATGGTTGTGGCAGCAAACCCTCCATTGACTGACGAAATATTTACTGTACCAATGACGATTTATGACAAGCTGGGAAATGATTATAAAGTAAACGTTGAATTTAATAAAGAAGCCTTAAATCCCGGTCCGCCTGTAACAACCGACTGGACATGGACCGTTACAACAGGAGCGGAAGTTGGTGCTGCTACGGCAAGCGGAACCATTAGATTTGACGCTCAGGGTGTTATAATACCCACTGCTCCACCACCTGTAGTTCAATTTACACCTGTTGGTGCAGGAACTGACCGGTTTGATGTGGTTTTTGATTTCTCAAAGGCAACCATGTTTGCATCGGACAACTCAGTAAAGCCCAAGAGCGTTGATGGTTACCCGTCTGGTAGTCTGGTTACCTTCAGTGTCGGTTCCGATGGCATACTGACCGGTATTTACGACAACGGACAGCAGCAATCTCTGGGGCTCCTTGCGATTTCCGGCTTTGAGAACCCGGCAGGTTTGCAGAAGGTAGGAGACAATATGTATATTCCCACTACCAATTCAGGGGACTACAAGGCAGTGAAAGCAGGTTCCGGCGGCGTCGGCACATTGAATCCGGGAACATTGGAAATGTCAAATGTGGATCTTTCCAAAGAGTTTACCGAGATGATTATCACGCAGAGGGGGTTCCAGGCCAATAGCCGTATTATTACAACCTCGGACGAAATGCTGCAGGAGTTGGTAAACCTCAAGAGGTAAAACAACAATAACCGGTGATGAGGTTGCCACATTCTGAATCGGCTGTGGCAATCTCGGACCGGTAGTATAAAGAATGATATGCTAAAAGGAGATTCTTAAATTTTTGCAAATATGATTATTGCGTAAGCAGATAATCTTTACATAACATGCAATATTCGACTAAATACGAAATTGCATCTTGAGTTTTTGAGGTAAAAATATTATGATTAAACTAACCAGATTAAATGGCTCGGTTTTTATCCTGAATTGCGACATGATAGTAACGGTTGAGGCAACACCAGATACGGTGATTTCATCAACCGAGGGAAAGAAATACATTTGTAAAGAATCTGTAGATGAAGTGATTAACTTAGTTATTGAATTTAAAGCCAGGATACAGATTTTTTTGAATTCATACAAATGATAGAGGGGGAATAAGAATTGGAGTCTAAAAGCACATTTCTTATACTAATAATAGTTATTACAGTTCTAGCACTCGCCTTGGCTTTTCTTGTCGGATACCTGTTCATTGTGCAGGATACTCCAAAAGACAAGGTCGATCCTGCTGCTACAGAGGTTATCAAAACTGTCCCAAAGAAAGAGGAGCTATTTAAAATACAACTATATGAAGGCAAAAGGATCTACAATCTTAAAAATGTCGACCCTGAAAAGAATTCTATGATGCAGGTGGCTTTGACTTTAGAGTGTTATAAACAGCTTAAGCGGGACAAAAAAGTTATTGTTGAGGAGATTGTTGCTTCTTATACCGAAGAGATCCAAGAACTTGTGGTGAGGTTTTTCATGACAAAGGTAATTGATGACGTAAAAAATGTCGAAGTCATGGACAAGGCTAAGAAAGAGCTGATCACACAGATTAACGGGCTGCTTAATGAGGGTGAAAAGAATCCTGAGGATATTATTTATAAAGTCATTTTTTCGGAATGGCTGTTCCAGTAGGAGGTGGTTTAAGTGGGAGATATTCTGTCTCAAAATGAAATAGACAATCTACTTAAAGCGCTGAGTTCCGGCGAGATTGATGCAAATGAGATACAGACCACCACACAGGAAAAAAAGATAAAGAGCTACGATTTCAGAAGAGCAAGCAAATTTGCCAAGGATCACATTAAAACGCTCAATATCATTTACGACAACTATGCTAGACTGGTAACAAACTTCCTGACGGGTTATCTCAGAACGCTAGTGCAGGTTGATGTGGTTTCTGTAGAAGCATTGCCCTATAGTGATTTTAGCAATTCAGTATCCAATCCGGTCATACTCGCTATTATAGATTTTGCTCCGCTTTCGGGCTCTATTATTTTTGAGATTGACCCAAATATAGCTTTTGCACTGGTTGACAGGATACTGGGGGGCAAGGGCTCTTCTGTGGAAAGGGTACGGGAGTTTACTGAGATTGAGCTGGCAATTATCGAAAGGATTATTATACAAATTCTGAACCTGATGCGCGGGCCTTGGGAGAATGTACTTTCCATAAGACCCAGACTTGACAAGATAGAGACCAATGCCCAGTTTGCGCAAATCGTTGCGCAGAATGAGACAGTGGCGCTTATTACATTAAGCGCAAGGGTTGGAGATGTGGATGGCATGATTAACATCTGCATACCTCATTTGGTTGTTGAGCCTATCGTTGCAAAGCTCAGTACCAAGTTTTGGTTTTCAAACATAGAAAAAATTGCCACCGCTGAAATGAAGGAAACGATAGAGGCTAAAGTAAGAAACTCAATGATGTCTGTAAAGGCGCTTCTTGGCAAGACTACCATATCTGTCCGTGATTTCATAGAGCTGCAGTCTGGAGATGTGCTGCTTCTGGATACGGGAATCAATGACGATATGGAAATACATGTAGGAGAACTCTTGAAATTTTACGCAACCCCCGGGGTTAAGAAAAAAAAGGTTGCAATAAAAATTACAAAAGTTCTTAAAAAGGAGGACGAATAGTATGGGAGATATGTTGTCACAAGCCGAAATAGATGCTTTACTAAATGGCACGCCGTTGGATTCATCTAAAGATACCAGGTACGGTTCTGATATCCTTAATTACCAGGAAACAGATGCTCTGGGTGAGATAGGCAATATCAGTATGGGTACTTCTGCAACAACACTATTTACACTGCTTGGTCAAAAAGTTATAATAACCACGCCACAGGTATCAGTAAGCACCTGGGAAGATATTTCGAAAGAGTATTCAACATCCTACGTTGCTGTAAAGATAGAATACGTCAACGGGCTTGTAGGCAGCAATCTTTTGCTCATAAGGGAGCGGGATGTAAAGGTCATTGCGGATCTGATGATGGGTGGGGATGGCAACGTTATAGATGGGAATCTCACTGATTTACACTTGAGTGCAATCAGTGAAGCTATGAACCAAATGATTGGTTCATCTTCTACATCCATGTCGTCTATATTTGATAAAAGAATTGAAATCTCGCCACCGAAAGCTTTTGTTTTTGAGATTGACAATATCCGGCAAAATATTCGTATTGATGATGAAAAACAGGTTGTGAAAATTGCTTTCAAAATGATTATCGGCAATTTAATTGATAGTGAAATCATGCAGATACTGCCCATTTCCTTTGCCAAAAAGCTGGTGGAGGAGCTCCTAATTATGAATTCAGACAGCGGTACGTATACACAGCCGGAAGCGTCGGGACAGAAGCCTCAGCCGCATATGGAACCCCAGAGGCAAAATATGATGCCACCTTCACAATCCCATTATGATCAGCCCCAAACACAGCCTCAGCCCCGTCAGATAGACTATAGCCGTGAGCAGAACTCTGTGTGGAGTAACAATAAATCCGGGCTGCACGGTGAACCGGTTAATGTGCAGCCTGCACAATTCCAGAGCTTTGATGATAGTCGGATAGTGCTGGAGAAGAGAAATATCAGCCTGATTATGGATGTTCCCTTACAGGTGACAGTAGAGCTGGGTAAAACACAGAAGCTGATAAAGGACATACTGGGATTTGGACCGGGTTCGATAATAGAGTTGGACAAGCTTGCAGGGGAGCCGGTAGACATTCTTGTAAATGGGAAATCAATAGCAAAGGGTGAAGTGGTTGTCATTGATGAAAGCTTTGGTGTAAGAGTTACTGACATCATTCACCCGAGCAAGCGGATTTAGAGGACTAGATTTTGTTTGTGTTACTTGTATTGACCTATAATGTCGTTTACAGCAATATCATTACATAAACTCCGATAATACTGCGACGACATATTAGCATAAATTAAGACGGCTCTATACTCACACAATAAGGAGAGAGATTATGGGGAAGAGGATTTTAATTGTAGATGATGCTGCTTTTATGAGGATGATGATCAGGGACATATTGTCCAAGAACGGCTATGAAGTAGTTGGAGAAGCGGAGCATGGCGGCCGTGCGATCGAAAAGTACAAGGAACTGGTACCGGATCTTGTAATCATGGATATTACCATGCCTGAGATTGATGGTATACAGGCTGTCAAGGAGATCCGCAAAATAAACACCGAGTCCCAGCTTATTATGTGCTCAGCTATGGGGCAGCAAGCGATGGTGATAGAATCGATACAGGCGGGAGCCAGAGATTTTATTGTAAAGCCTTTTCAACCGGAGAGAGTAATAGAAGCCGTCAAAAAGGTCTTGGGTTGATATACCGTACCGAACGGCAATATGCTAAGGTTAAAATGATAAGAAATTTGTTGCGCTACATTTATACCGGTGCCGGCTCTGGCGAATGATACCGGGCGGCAGAAAACAGAAGGAGTATGATAAAGGAATGGATGTATTAAAAGTCATATTATTTTTGATTGGCTTTTGTTTTCTTCTTTATCTTACATATGTTACCACCAGATTTGTTGGCGGAAAACAAATAAGAGCCATGAAGGGAAAAAGCATAAGCGTTATAGAAACACTGTCTCTTGGAATGGATAAGCGCATACATCTGATCAAAGCTGGAAAACAGCATATTCTAATTGCAACTACATCCAAGACAGTTGAGCTTTTGACAACTGTAAATATAGATGATCCAATACCTGATGAGGAAATCTCGAGTGAAAACACCGTTCTTTTTGATTTTAAATCGATATTTGAAAAATATGCTGGTACATATAAGACAAAAAAAGAAAGCAGTGTAGCTAATCAGGTGGACGAAATGCCTAAGATTGTGCATGAAAACCGAAATTTCAAGTCCAATCTAGGTAGGTTGAGAACAATTATTCAAAACAAACAAAATCAGAGCATAGAAAATGGGGATGAAGGTACGAATGAGGAGTAGATGGAGAGGTCTGCAAACTGCAATTGTTTTTCTAATAATAACTCTTTTTTGTTCGAGTGTTTATGCAGAGACAACATTTCCCTTCAAGTTCGGGTTCAATGTTGAACAGGCAACAACGCCTCAGGAGGTATCCACAAGTATACAGATACTTCTGATTCTAACGGTACTGTCACTGGCGCCATCCATCATTATAATGATGACCTCTTTTTCCAGAATTATTATTGTGCTATCATTTCTTAGAAATGCGCTGGGAACCCAGCAAATGCCCCCAAATCAAGTACTGATCGGACTTGCTTTGTTTCTGTCACTTTTTATCATGACTCCTGTTATCAATAAAATCAACACACAGGCCTACGAACCTTTCAATAAAGGTGAAATAACTCAGCAACAGGCACTGGAAAACTCGTCAAAGGCGATTAAAGGCTTTATGCTTAAACAATTTGGGAACAATGAGCAGGATCTGGCTTTCTTTGTCTCGTTGGCAAAGATTGAAACGCCAATAAAAGATCCGTTGGATCTGCCGCTAACCGTAGTAATACCAGCTTTCATTATTAATGAACTGACAATTGCTTTTAAAATTGGTTTTTTCATTTTCATACCATTTTTAATCATTGATATGGTCGTTTCCAGCACCCTTATGTCGATGGGTATGATGATGCTGCCACCGGTCATGATTTCTCTTCCATTTAAAATTTTACTATTTATTGTGGTGGATGGTTGGAATTTAATTACAAAGACATTGGTAACATCTTTTATTTTGTAACGTTAAGTATTAAGGAGGTGGGGCATGGATCAGGGTACAATAATAAACATAGCGCAGAATGCATTACTGGTAACACTGTTCGTTTCGGCTCCGCTTTTGGGTCTGAGCCTTATTGTAGGACTGGCGGTGAGTATATTTCAGGCTACTACACAAATACAGGAGCAGACATTGTCATTTATCCCCAAAATACTGGCTATCATAGTGGCAATTGCTGTATTTGGTACATGGATGCTCAACGAGCTTATTGAATACACCAATAATCTATATGGCAGCATTAACCAGTTTATTAGATAGAATTGGGGGGGGTTAGGTGCCTATACCGGCAGGACTGATCTTGAATGGATTTGATGTTTTTTTACTTGTATTTGTGCGTATGACCGGTCTGTTTGTGACAGCACCCATTTTTGGCAGAAGAAATATGCCGGCATACTTTAAAATAGGGTTTTCGTTTTTTACTGCATTAATTCTGGTTAATACAACAGCCGTACAGGATTTTCAATACGATGAAAGCATAATGGCATATACCTTGCTGGTTATGAAGGAATTCCTTGTAGGAATATCCATAGGCTTCATTGCATATATCGCATTTACCGCAATTTATGTTGCGGGTGAGATTATTGATATGCAGATCGGTTTTGGTGTAGTCAATGTTATGGATCCGGTAAGTAATATTCAGGTGCCGGTGACATCTAATATATACTTTATTATGAGTATGTTGCTTTTACTTTCAATGAATGGTCATCACGTGCTGATTAAGGCGCTATTTGATAGTTTTGTTGCTTTGCCTCTTGGCACTGCTGTATTTGATGCAAGTTTGGCTGACGGTCTTATGTTAGTATTTGGTACAGTGTTTGCTACCGGATTTAAAATTGCGGCGCCGGTCGTCGCTTCCATTCTGATAACGGATGTAGCATTAGGTACGGTATCACGAATGGTTCCTCAACTGAACATTTTTGTGATAGGTATGCCGCTTAAAATTTTTGTAGGCCTTATTATATTACTTATTACCATACCAATGTTTATGACTGTCATGGAAATTATTTTTAAGGCGATGGACGGCAGTATACTAAACTACATAAGGGAACTTAAACCGTGATGATTTATAAGATAAACCTCCAGTTATTTGCACAGGGAACGGGGGGGAAAGATAAGACAGAGAAAGCAACCCCCAAAAAGCGACAGGATGCTCGTAAAAAGGGTCATGTTTTTCAAAGCAGGGAGATTTCGTCAGCTATGGTGTTAATGTCCGTTTATGTTGCATTAAGGATTTTCGGCAATAATATATATAACCAAATTATAGTTTATACTACAAAGGTGCTGACCGAATATCCCCAAATAAGTGATTTATATATGCCAGACATACTGATTCGGATTTTTATCGATGGAATTATTGTTTTTTTAAATACTGTAGGGCCTATATTAATTATTGCATTACTCACCGGTTTGATAGTCAGTTACGCACAGGTTGGCTTTCTGTTCACCCTTGAGACACTTAAGCCGGAGTTTGGCAGAATAAACCCCTTCAGCGGCTTTAAAAGAGTATTTTCGATGCGCAGTATTGTAGAATTATTGAAGGCAGTATTGAAAATTGTCTTTATCGGATATGTGGCATATGGCTATATAAACAGCCAGGCAGCGGCAATTATGAGCCTCATGGGCAAGGATTTGCTAAAAATTGCTTCATTCATTGGACTGACTTCCTTGAACCTAGCAATAAGAATTTGTGTGGCTCTGATAATATTAGGTGTATTTGATTTCATTTATCAATGGTGGGATTACGAGAAGAATCTCAAAATGAGCAAGCAGGAGGTCAAGGAAGAGTACAGGCAGACAGAAGGAAACCCGGAAATCAAGTCAAAAATAAGGCAGAAGCAGCGGCAAATGTCAATGCGAAGGATGATGCAGGAGGTTCCGAAGGCTGATGTGATTATAACTAACCCAACACACTTTGCCTGTGCATTGAAATATGACGCGGCTGTGTCACAGGCGCCGGCGCTGATTGCCAAGGGGCAGGATTACCTGGCTGCGAGGATTAAGGAAATTGCTAAGGAAAACAAGGTGGAGATTGTTGAGAATAAACCATTGGCAAGAATCATATTTGATACTGTGGAAATAGGACAGGCAATACCTCCGGAACTGTATCAGGCTGTGGCTGAGGTACTTGCTTTTGTATACGGACTGAAAGGCAAAACCGGATAATGGTTGGAATTTGTAAGGGAATAGCTGATAGAAGAAAAGAGCCGGCTGAAGTTGGAAACAGTAGAATTATAGGATTGGAGGTTTAAACAGTTGAAGTTAAAAGATGCTTCTATACCGATCATTGTAGTCGGGATTATTTTGTCCTTCATTGTGCCGCTTCCAGGCTTTATTATTGACTTCCTGCTTGCAATCAATATCATTATTTCAGTCATCATACTGCTTAACACAGTATACCTTACAGAACCTCTGCAGCTTTCCATATTTCCATCACTGCTGGTTGTTACTACCATGTTCAGACTTGCGCTGAATGTCAGTACATCGAGGCTGATTCTCCGTGACGGAGAAGCAGGTAGTGTTGTAGAAGGCTTTGGAAGATTTGTCGGCGGCAATGACCTTGTGGTTGGCTTCATTATATTTACCCTGATCGTGATTGTAAATTTTCTTGTTATTACCCGAGGTTCGGAAAGAGTTGCGGAAGTAGCCGCAAGATTTACCCTTGATGCGATGCCGGGTAAGCAGATGGCAATTGATGCAGATCTCAATTCCGGTCTCATTAATGACACCGAAGCAAAGGAAAGAAGAAAGAAGGTTCAAAAAGAAGCAGATTTTTACGGCGCTATGGATGGTGCCAGTAAGTTTGTCAAAAATGATGCCATCGCAGGTATTATTATAACAGTGCTTAATATTGTCGGCGGTCTCATCATGGGTATGGTGTCGAGAGGAGAAACTTTTCAGGAGGCGCTGGAAACCTATGCCATTCTTACTATTGGCGACGGTCTTGTAAGCCAGATACCTGCGCTGATGATATCTACAGCAACCAGTTTTATCGTTACAAGAGCAGCTTCCGACTCAGACATGAGCCAGGATTTTATGAAACAAATATTCAGCAACCCGAAGGTACTAATTATTGCCTCCGGGTTAAGCTTTGTGCTTTCGTTATTCCTGCCGACAATACCCTTTCTGCTGCTGTCGGCCATAATTGCTTTTTTGGCTTATTCAATTTCCAAACAGCGTAAGGTCGTTAAGAAGCAGGAAGAGGTCAATGTGGAAAAATACGAAGCGGAGGAGATACGCAAACCGGAAAATGTCGTAACACTACTTCAGATAGACCCGATAGAGCTGGAATTCGGCTACGGAGTCATACCGCTGGCAGATATCAATCAGGGCGGAGATCTTCTTGACAGAGTGGTTATGATTAGAAGGCAGCTTGCAATGGAGCTTGGTATGATTGTACCTATAATTAGACTTAGGGACAACATACAACTGTCACCCAATGAATATCAGATCAAAATTAAAGGCGTGGAGGTAGCCGGTGGTGAACTGATACTGGACAATTACCTGGCAATGAATCCGGGTCTTGTTGAAGAAGAAATTGACGGTATAAAAACAACGGAGCCTGCCTTCGGACTACCTGCAATCTGGGTAACAGAGGGGCAGCGGGACAGGGCTGAAATGCTTGGTTATACTGTGGTGGATTCGCCTTCCATCATCGCCACACATCTGACAGAAATCATTAAAAAATATGCGCATGAACTGATGGGAAGACAGGAAGTTCATGTACTGCTTGACAATATAAAGAAGAATTACCCGGTTGTTGTAGAAGAACTGATACCTAAACTCATGACGGTGGGAGAAGTCCAGAAAGTTCTTGCCAACCTGCTAAAGGAAGGTGTTTCAATAAGGGATATGGTAACTATACTTGAGACTCTTGCAGATTATGCGCCCGTGACCCATGATCCGGACATGCTGACTGAATATGTCCGTCAGGCAATGGGAAGAGCCATATCAAAGAAGTTTTTTACCGAAGGAAAATCCAATGTAATAACCCTAGACCCCAAGCTTGAACAGATCATACTGGATTCGCTGCAAAAGATGGAGACCGGCACCTATCTTACCCTTGAACCAAGCATAACCAATTCTATACTCGGCAGTCTTTCCAAACAGGTGCAAAAGCTGGTACAATTAGGTCAGCAGCCCGTCGTGCTTGCATCGCCTGTAGTCAGACTCCATTTCAAGAAGCTTGCCGAGCAGGCAATACCCGGACTTGTTGTGCTTTCATACAACGAGCTTGACCCAGGTTTGGAGATTCAATCCATTGGAATTGTTAGTGTTTAGCGAAATGATAAATTGTATGAAGCTTTTGCATATGGTAAAATAAATTTGAAAAATGAAAAAGCAGAATTACGCTGAAAACGAGGGAATTATGAAAATACGCCGTTACTTGGCAAAAAATACTCAAGAAGCAATACTAAGGGTCAAGATGGATCTCGGTAACGAAGCCCTTATTCTGAACACAAGAAGGGTTAAAAAGAAAGGTCTGCTTGGGTTGTTTGCAAAGCCTATGGTTGAGGTACTCGCAGCTATTGACGAGTACAATGTGATACGGACTGAAGGAGATGCTGCCAAAACAGTTGAAAAAGCGGTGAACCCAAGGGAAAACGGCGAAAAAAATAATGTTGACGAAAAAGAGGGAAAAATATCAAATTTGGAGAATAGAATAACATATATTGAGCAGTTGATCCAAAAAATCCGTCTGCCGATAGAGCAAGACGATAAGCCTGCACAGGTAAACAAAGAAGAAAGGTCTCCAGTGGCTCCGCAAATCGCAGGAAAGATTTATAATAATCTTTTTAAAAATGAGGTTGATGAGGATGTTGTAAAAAAGATTATGGACATTACAGCGGCAAGACTTGGTAAAGGAGCAGGAGTAAATGATATGGCAGCGCAACTGTTCAGCATTATTTCAGATATGTTAGGTAAACCGGAAACAATAAAGCCCGGCGTATCCGGAAAACCGTCCGTTGTTATATTTGTAGGTCCGACAGGTGTGGGCAAGACTACGACGCTAGCGAAGATTGCAGCAAATTGCCTTCTGAACCAGAAGAAGTCTATTGGGCTTATTACAGCAGATACATATCGTATTGCTGCCATAGAGCAGTTGAAAACCTACGGAGAGATTCTGGGTATTCCGGTTTCGGTAGTATATACTGCATCCGAGATCAGAGATGCAATCATTCAGCACTCTGACAAGGATATCATACTGATAGATACTGCGGGGAGAAGCCATAGGAATCGGTCTCAGTTTCAGGAACTGAAAACACTGATCGAGGCATCTAATGCTGATGAAGTATATCTGGTGCTAAGTGCTACGACAAGTAACAGAAATTGCAGGGAGGTATTGAGCAGCTATAGTTTTTTAACCAATTATAAACTGATTTTTACTAAAATAGACGAAGCACTGGTACATGGTATTATTCTAAATGTAAGATACCTTACCGGTAAGAGTCTTTCATATATTACTACCGGACAAAGTGTGCCTGACGATATAGAAACAGCTAATATCGAAAAGATAACCAAAAATCTGATAGGGAGCATAAGCTAGATGATGGATCAGGCAGATAAACTAAGGCAGGTCATTGATAATTTGAAGCTGAAACACGCAATTAATCATGTGCCTGTACCAGTAGTGCCGGTGAAACGGTCAGCAAGGGTCATTACCGTAACCAGCGGTAAGGGTGGCGTAGGCAAAACAAATATTACGATTAATCTAGCAATAGCGTTAAGTGAGCAGGGGCTCAGAGTAATCATACTGGATGCGGATTTTGGGCTTGCGAATATTGATGTCCTTTTTGGCATCATTCCTCAGTATACATTGGTGGATGTAATAAAAAACAAAAAGAGCATTATGGAAATTATAACAAATGGTCCCAGAAACACGAAGTTTATTTCCGGCGGTTCCGGCGTGGAAGATCTGGTCAAACTGGACAAGGAACAGATAATGAAGTTTGTGGAAAATATGGCGCTGTTGGACAAGCTGGCAGATATAATTATTGTTGATACCGGCGCAGGACTTTCTGATAATGTGATGAGTTTCATTATGGCGGCAGATGATGTGCTTCTGATTACGACACCAGAACCTACTTCCGTAACTGATGCATATGCGCTTATTAAAATGGTGTCCAACAGGGACAAAACTAAAAAAATGAGAGTAATTGTTAACAGGGCAGATAATACCGATGAGGCCAATGATATCATGAACAAGCTTGCACTGGTGGCGGAAAAGTTTCTTGGTATTGTATTGGAACCGGCGGGATATATATTGCATGATGATGCCATTGTAAAAGCAGTAAAGCTGCAACACCCATTTTTAATCAGCTTTCCCAAAAGCCAGGCTACAAGAAGTATCAAAGAGATATCTACAAAGCTGATAGAAAAAGGCAAAACCGAAGAGCCAATGCAGAATCCGGGGATAAGGGGTTTTCTTAATAAGCTTGTAGGTTTTTTGAGAGCATAGTATAGCCGTAAGTCAGAATTTTTGGCAAGGTAGTCAGATTTGAAAAAAGAAATATAAAAGGTAAAGC
>CAYGHY010000005.1:0-31997 GCA_964349435.1 uncultured Oscillospiraceae bacterium | reverse complement strand
CTTCAATTGTATATTTGTATTATTGTATACAATTATACAGTCACTGTCAATAAAATCGTCCGACAAATATTTTACCTTTTCCTCTCTATATAAGAAGGATTTTATAAACTTATATCGAAATTAGTAATAGTTGTGCAAAATGCAGGGAGGATTAATATGGCTAAAACTAAAAATTTAAAAGAAATCGACCAGAGCAAAGTGAATGTGATCGCGTCCATTACCATAGGCCTGATTATGAGTGTCATTTATATAGTGATTACGAAAAAAATTTATGAAGCCTTTTTGGTATTGGCGACAGCTATCGTAACATCACTGGTCATAAGATTATGCAATAACATTGTTGTTAAAAGAACAGCGGACCGCTTAGCGAAGGATCTCAGTGTGATCAAAGAGGGTGACTATTCAAAATTAGTGGAATCAAAAAGTTTTGGCATATTAGCCGGGATCGCCTCAATGATCAATGCCGTGCTCAGTGATATCCGGTCTTTGATTGAAGGTTTCTTTACACTGTCCCTCTCCATCGTGCAAGCCTCCAGGAAGGTAGGCACAACAGCCCGGGAAGCCTCCGCCTCCATTACGGAAATATCCAAAACAGTGGATGAGATAGCCAGCGGCGCTTCGGATCAAGCTCAGGATGCCCAAAAGGGCGTACAGTTGGTTGAAAAGCTTTCAGACCAGATAAACATGGTTTATCAAAGTTACAGCAGTGTTATGGACGAGACTAATAATATTAACCGCCTGAACGATATAGGTATGGAATCTGTAAATATACTGCGTGCCAAGTCTGAAGAAAACTTCAATACCACAGGGAAAATATTTTCCGTGGTAGAAAATTTAACAAATACAACAAAAAATATCGGTATGTTTGTTCAGTCTATTGAAGATATAGCAGAACAAACCAATATGCTGTCGTTGAATGCCGCCATAGAAGCTGCAAGAGCCGGTGAAGCCGGCAAGGGCTTTGCGGTAGTCGCAGAAGAAGTAAGAAAACTGGCCGATCAGAGCAGGCAGGCTACGGAAGAAATAACAACTCTGATGGAAAGCATCAGTGAGGAGTCCCAATTAGCCATAAAGGCAATGGAAATGATGAAAAAAGTATCTCAGGAGCAGAATATCGCAGTTGACAGTACAAATAAAGCGTTCTGTGATATTGCAAATGGTATCGAGTCCATAGTTAACAAAACGAGGGATGTCAACAAGGCTGTTTCGAGAATGCAGACCGATAAAAATGATGTAATTGTCGCCATTGAGAATATATCCTCTGTCTCTCAGGAAACAGCCGCCTCCAGTGAGCAAGTGGCGGCAACCACAGAGCAGCAGCTCAGAGCCATTGAAGATATGCAGACCGCAGCCTTGCGGCTTGACGAACTTGTTCAGGAATTGGACAAAAAGCTTAAGAAGTACAAGCTGAGATAGAAGTGTCAGAGCCCCGATAATTCAATATGCGGGGCTCTTTTATACAATACTTCGCATGAATTCGCAGTTGTTAAAAACTTCAAGGGATATACTTGTCAATACCCATCTTTGAAATAAGTAATATTAGTCCATAGCTCAGGACTGCGCTAAGTCCGCCTTGGAGTGAATTGGGTAAAAGCTCTGTGACCGCCGCCGTCCAGCCAAAAGTTTCGTCAAATATGCCAAGCAGGAAAGCCTCTGCCGTAAAATAACCCGCCACCATTATTATCGCACCTACCGCCAATGCAACAATAAGTCGATAATTAACTGAAGTGCAGTTAGACTGCCGGTTTTCTGTCCCATACTGTTTCTCTGTCGCATTTTGTGTTTCAATTGTTTGTACCATCCGCTGCTTTTTAAATGCCGTCTGATACTTTGATGCCAGCAGTCCGACAATTAATCCTTCAAGCCCCTTTACAACGAGTGTTATGGGAGCATACAGCAGTGACCCTGCCGCAAGGTCGGCAAAGCTGGAGCCTATTGCGCCTGCAGCCAGTCCTCCCAAGGGCCCCAGAAAAACTGCAGCCAGCATTATTACCGAATCCCCCAAGTTGAAATATCCACCCGGCAGCAAAGTCGGTATTCGGGTAAAGTATGTGGTCAGAAACACCAATGCTATCATCAGAGCACTTAAAACTATTTTTTTTACATGATACCTTTTCAAAGCTACCCCCCCCCAAATAATTACAGTGTGTCGACACTCTTCAGATGTGTTTATAAACTAGAGCCAGTTTAAGCGGTATGCATCTATTTGTCAATAGCACTACTGCGAAAACTGCGATAACTTCATTTCTTAAACCGGCAGTAAAGAATCCTGTATGAATATAATTGTTCCCTCACTTACATCAGCAACGATTCTGCTGCCTGGCTGGAATTTGCCTTTGAAGAACTGCTCCGTCAATTCGTCCTCAATATATTTCTGTAATGTCCTTCTAAGTGGCCTGGCCCCGAACTTGGGGTCAAAGCCCTTCTCCAGAATGAACTCACCGACGGCATCGGTAAATTCAATCGACACTCCCTTTTGGACTGCTTCCGCACGTATTTCCTCATACATAAGCGATATGATCTGTTTCAGTTCGTCCTTGTTCAGTTCGGTAAATACAATGATTTCATCCAGCCTGTTTAAAAACTCAGGTCTGAATGTCTCTTTCAGCACATCCTTAACCCTGCTCTCCAGTGCCTTGTAGCCTTCATTTGAGAATCCAATCCCATTGGCCTTAAGAGTCGTCCCGGCATTGGAGGTCATGACGATAATCGCATTCTCAAAATTCACAACTCTGCCATGGCTGTCCGTCAGCCTTCCGTCTTCAAATATCTGAAGCAGCATATTAAATACATCCGGGTGGGCCTTCTCTATTTCGTCCAGCAATATGACAGAGAATGGTTTTCTTCTTATCTTTTCAGTAAGCTGTCCGCCGTCGTCATAGCCCACATAGCCCGGAGGAGACCCAATCAGCTTTGAAACAGTGTGTTTCTCCATAAATTCGGACATGTCGAGTCGAATCAGTGCTTCTTCAGTTTCAAAAAGCTCCATTGCCAGTGCTCTTACCAGCTCGGTTTTACCGACACCGGTGGGGCCTACGAAGACAAAGGATGCCGGCTTCTTTTTTTTCCTGAAGCCTGCCCTGTTTCTCCTGATCGCTCTAGCTATGCTATTTACAGCTTCATTTTGTCCGATAACCCTTTTATGCAGTCTTTCTTCCAGATTCATCAGCTTGACAGCTTCAATTTCCGTCAGCTTCTGTACCGGTATCTTTGTCCAGGCCTCAACAATGTAAGCAATGTCATCTACTGTAAGCATATCTTCCTTATTTTGTTCCTCAAAGTCCTTTATTCTTTGCAACAGCTTGCACTCACGGACTTTGAGATCCGCCGCTTTCTGATAGTCCTCCATAGAATCCGCTGAAATAGCGGATTCTTTTTCTTCCTGCACCTTCCTGAGTTCATCTTTCAAGTCCTCCAGTTCTACCAAGCCGGTATTCTTCAGGTTGGCCCTGGAACCTGCCTCGTCAATGACATCAATGGCCTTGTCCGGCAGGAATCTGTCGGTAATGTATCTCTCCGACAATCTGGCCGCTGCCTCAATGACCTCATCGGATATCTTCACCCTGTGGAACTTTTCATAGTAATCTCTGATACCTTTTAATATCTCAATAGTTTCATTAACAGAAGGTTCTTCCACCAGCACAGGCTGAAATCTCCTCTCCAGTGCAGAATCTTTTTCAATATGCTTGCGGTATTCATTGAGAGTAGTTGCACCAATAACCTGTACTTCACCTCTTGACAGCGCAGGCTTCAGTATGTTCGCCGCATTCATGGCGCCCTCGGCTTCACCGGCTCCCATGATGTTGTGCAATTCATCAATGACCAGTATGACATTCCCTAATGCCTTTGCTTCGTCAATAATCCCCTTCATACGGCTCTCAAACTGACCTCTGAACTGGGTTCCTGCAACAATGCCGGTCAGATCCAGCAGGTATATGTCCGCATTGAACAGCTTGTTCGGTACCTGACGCTTGGCTATCCTGACCGCCAATCCCTCTGCTATTGCGGTTTTGCCGACACCTGGTTCGCCTACAAGCACCGGATTGTTCTTGTTCCTTCTGTTTAATATCTGCACAACTCTGTCAATCTCCCTGTTCCTGCCTACAACTCTGTCGATCTTGTCTTCCCTAGCCATATCCGTAAGGTTTGTACCATACATGTCCAGATATTTCTTCTTTTTTAGGTTCTTTTTCTCTTGTGTTTTAGTTCTCGTAGCATTTTTGTTATCCCTGTCATCAAGCGATTCTTTGTTGTTACCGCCCCCATCGCTTATTTCCTCATTTTTCGGGAATGCGTTATTTATAAAATTAAAAAACGGGTTCACCTTGTTATTGCTGGCAGGTCCAATCCCTGCAGGCCCAGAATTCCCCAAATCCATGTCAATATTGTCAAACAGGCTTCCCATTTGCTTGTTCAGATTATCAATATCCTCCTCGGACATACCGGTCTGCTCTATTAATTGGTTGACCGGCTGGATACCCTGCTTTTTCGCACAGGATAAACAAAGTCCCTCCTGATTCTGTCTGCCATCAACAATTTTAGTTATAAATACTACTGCATAATTCCCCTTGCAAATTGAGCACATAATCACAGTCAATCAACTCCTTCACTTTCATATGTATCCCATAACTTATTATACTCTAACCACACGCATTTAGCACCCTTAAAACTTCTAACATCATATGATATCCGAAGTCTCGTTAAAAAGCAAACGGTTTTTGTAACCGATTATTACATTTAAGAATATATTTATATTAGCAGCAATGCAAAAGCTGATTCTGATTTGCTCTAGGAAATGAGGAGGTGTCTTAAATGGCAGACAGAGGTGTTCTCGGCGGCGTTTTTAATGATGATTGCGCCATTTTGTTCTTCATACTGGTATTCCTAATTCTATTTGTAAGCCCACGCGGCTTCGGATTTGCGGATCCTAAATAGGGTTAAAATCGCATCGGGAATTTAGCACATAAGTTTAGAAGCAAGGGACGGCAGGGATGGAGTAGCTTAAGTTCTTATAATTTTTTTCAAAAACTGCCCCGTAAAGGACTGCTCCATGGCAGCTACCTCTTCGGGTGTACCGGCAGCTATGACAAAGCCTCCCTTCCCGCCGCCATCTGGCCCAAGGTCAATGATATAGTCGGCAGTCTTTACCACATCAAGATTGTGCTCTATAACAATGACCGAATTGCCCGCATCAACGAGACGGTGCAATATGTCCACAAGTCTGTGGACATCAGCCATGTGAAGCCCGGTGGTCGGTTCATCCAGTATATAGAGGGTTTTTCCTGTCGCACGCTTCGACAACTCCGTAGCCAGCTTGATTCTCTGGGCTTCACCGCCCGAGAGTGTAGTCGAAGGCTGTCCCACTTTTATATAGCCGAGGCCGACATCGAATAACGTTTCTAGTTTCTTCTGTATTCTCGGTATGTTTTTAAAAAACTCCAGTGCATCTTCTACAGTCATATTCAGAACATCAGAAATATTTTTACTCTTGTACTTCACTTCCAGTGTCTCTCTGTTATAACGTTTACCCTTACATACCTCGCAGGGCACATAGACATCCGGCAAAAAGTGCATCTCAATCTTTATAATGCCGTCACCGCTGCAGGCCTCACAGCGTCCGCCCTTAACGTTAAAGCTGAAACGGCCGGTTTTGTAACCCCTCATTTTCGCTTCCGTCGTACCGGCAAAAACATCCCTTATCAGATCGAACACTCCTGTATAGGTCGCAGGATTAGATCTGGGAGTTCTGCCTATGGGAGACTGATTTATATCTATGACCTTATCCAAATGCTCAATACCATTTATTACATCGTGGTCGCCGGCTCTGGTTCTGGCATTGTTAAGCTCTGAAGCCAGCTTCTTGTATAGGATCTCATTAATGAGAGAGCTTTTCCCCGAGCCTGAAACACCCGTTACTGCAGTGAACACACCTAGCGGTATTTCTACATCAATATTTTTGAGGTTGTTTTCTCTGGCTCCAATGACCTTAATCCACTTTCCATTTAGCTTGCGCTTCTTCTCTGCTAACGGAATGCTTTTTTTACCGCTGAGATACAATCCTGTCTGAGATTTCTCACAATTTTTGATATCCTCAATCGTACCTTCCGCTACAATATATCCGCCATGAATCCCCGGTCCCGGCCCCATGTCGATTATATAATCGGCGGCGTACATGGTGTCCTCATCATGTTCAACCACGATCAGGGTGTTTCCCAGATCCCTCAAACGTGCCAGGGTCTTGAGCAGCCTGTCGTTGTCCCGCTGATGAAGCCCGATGCTCGGCTCATCAAGAATATATAACACACCCATCAATCCGGAGCCTATCTGGGTAGCAAGCCGGATACGCTGTGCTTCACCGCCCGAAAGGGTACCTGCCGCTCTTGAAAGGGTAAGATAATCAAGACCGACATCCACCAGAAACCCTATTCTGGCATTTATTTCCTTCAATATTTGATTGGCAATCAGCTTATCTCTGTCAGAAAGCTTAAGGCTATCAAAAAAGACTTTTATTTCATCAACAGGCAAGCCGGTAAGGGCATTAATATTTTTACCTCCCACTGTCACCGCAAGGCTTTGTTTCTTTAGCCTAGTGCCCATGCAATCCGGGCAGGGATTACTGCTCATGAATTCTTCATAGTACTGCTTCATACCTTCTGACTGAGTCTCCTTGTAGCGCCTTTCCATGCTGCTGATTACGCCTTCAAAGACCGACATGTAGGTGCCGCTGCCATATTCTTTTTCGTAGGCAATCTTTATCTTTTCACCCTTTGTACCATACAGAATGATATCGACAATCTGATCCGGAAGCTTGTTGACCGGAGTTGAGATCTTGAAGCCGCAGTGCTTTGCCAACGCATTGATATACGTTCTGGCGTAGCTGTCCCCATTTTCAAAATTCCAGCCTCCCGCTCTGATAGCCCCCTCTTCCAGCGATTTTGTCCGGTCTGGTATGACGAGATCCGGATCCATTTTTAGCAGCGTTCCAAGACCACTGCATGAAGGGCAGGCACCATAGGGGTTGTTGAAAGAAAACATCCTTGGTGTCAGTTCCTCAATGCTGACACCGCAATCAATGCAAGCAAAATTCCGGCTGAAAAGCATTTCCTTTTCTCCTGCCACATCCACCAGCAGGATTCCATTGCTCAAATTCAACACAGTTTCCACGGATTCGGCAAGGCGTTTTATCATATCCTGCCTGACAATAAGCCTGTCTACAATAATTTCAATCGTATGCTTCTTATTTTTGTCAAGGGTAATTTCATCATTAACATCCCGCACTTCTCCATCTACCCTTATTCTGACATAGCCATTCTTCCGGGCATCCTCAATCAGCTTATGATACTCTCCCTTCCTGCCTCTGACAACAGGCGCCAGCAACTGTATCCTAGTGCCCTCCTCCAGACCCGCTATGGCGTCCACCATCTGGTCGACGGTCTGTTGTGTGATTTCTTTCCCGCATATATGGCAGTGAGGTACACCAATACGTGCGTAAAGGAGCCTCAGGTAATCATATATTTCTGTGACCGTACCTACGGTAGACCTAGGATTCCTGCTGGTGGTTTTCTGATCAATAGATATAGCAGGTGACAAACCATTTATATAATCAACCTCCGGTTTATCCATTTGCCCCAGAAACTGCCTTGCATAAGCAGAAAGAGACTCGACATAACGCCTCTGGCCTTCCGCATATATGGTATCGAAGGCAAGCGAGGATTTGCCGGAGCCGCTTAAGCCTGTAATGACAACTAATTGATCCCTTGGTATCTCAACATCAATGTTTTTGAGGTTGTGTTCCCTTGCGCCTTTAACAAATATGCTGTTTTTGCTCATCATTCACACCTATACCTCCCGCTGTTCATGCCCAGTTGACTTGCATTGGCCCCACTTCCCGGCTATTGGTTTACAGGAGTTACCCGTCTTTTCTTGCCGAAGTGTCCCCTAATATTATATCCAATGCCATAAAAAAATGCAAACACTTGTTCTATATATTTCTAACTGTTTTTAAACTTAATTTTGCTCTCAAAAACTAATACTCTATCAGAGCGGTATTGACATACTTCAGATATCTGAAGTACAAGCCCTTGAAATGACTCTGTGCGCTCTTAGACACCAGTTCCCAGTTTTCCATAACATCAAGATTCGGGAAATGTCTGTCCGCTTCGAATATTTCTTCAAACCGGGTAGCATAAACCTCCGAGCAATATTGCAGTAGCTGAGCGTATACGGACTCCCCCCCAATTACAAATACATCCTCGGAGTGGTATATCCTCAACGAATGGAACAGTTCGTCCAGAGAACGGCAGACAATGAGCCTTTCATCATCAAAACACTCGTTTTTGCTCAATACGATATTAACCCTGCCCTTCAACGGCTGCCTTCCGGGAAGGGATTTAAAGGTCTCTTTACCCATCACAACGACCCGTCCTGTGGTCATCTGCTTAAAAAATCTCATATCCTCGGGCACCCGCTGCAGAAGCTTCCCTCCCAGCCCTATTCCCCAATTCAAATCAGCCGAAAGTATCGCCTTCATTTTTACACCGCCACAGGAATATTCTTGATTTGTGGTCCTCTCTGATAATCTTTCAGTATAAAATCTTCCACTTTAAAATCATAGAAATCCTTCACATCCGGATTTATCACAAGCTGTGGGGCAGGAAACGCAGGCCTGTCAATAAGTTTCTGAACCAACGGAACATGCCTGTCATAAATGTGGGCATCTGCAATAACATGCACAAGTTCTCCTGCCTCAAGCCCGCTGACCTGTGCCAGCATATGCACCAGAATGGAATACATGCAGACATTCCAGTTGTTTGCCACAAGCACATCCTGAGAGCGCTGGTTTAGTACGGCGTTAAGCTTTTTACCGGTAATATTGAATGTTATGCTGTAGGCGCAGGGGTAGAGGTGCATCTCGTGAAGATCGTTATGGTTGTACAGGTTGACAATCATCCGTCTGCTGTACGGGGTATTTTTCAAATCATACAAAACTCTGTCCACCTGGTCGAATTCGCCTTCCGCATATTTGTGCTTGATTTGAAGCTGATAACCGTAAGCCTTCCCTATGGAGCCTGTTTCATCAGCCCAGCTGTCCCATATATGGCTGTTGAGATCCTTGATGTTATTGGACTTTTTTTGCCAGATCCAGAGCAGTTCATCTATAGCGGCATATAAATTGGTCGGCCTTAGTGTCAATATCGGGAATTCTTCCAAAAGGTCATACCGATTGACCACACAAAACTTTTTAATCGTGTGGGCAGGTTTTCCGTCGTCCCAGACAGCCCTAACCTTCTCTCCTACCGATGAGTAGCCGTTATCAAGTATGTCTGTGCACATTTCTCTAAAAATAACATCTGCTTTGCTCATAGCATTCCCTCACTCATTAATTCGGAGACTAATATATGATGCCCTCTCATTCAAGAAAATTCTCCCCTAGGCTCTCCCCATGTGTCAACAATCCCGTCCCCCTGACAAACTGACAAAAGCATCCAATGACATTGGCCCCAGGTCGCCGCCCTTATGTGATCTGACGGCCACCTGCCTGTTTTCCAGTTCCTTGTCGCCGATGACAAGCATGTATGGCACCTTCTCCATCTGTGCTTCCCTGATCTTGTAGCTTATCTTTTCATTTCTCAGGTCAGTTTCCACCCTGATACCCAGCTCTTCAAGCTTCTTCTTCACGGCAAGCACATACGTATGATGTTTTTCAA
The DNA here is from genome assembly GCA_964349435.1 of uncultured Oscillospiraceae bacterium. Taxonomy (GTDB): domain Bacteria; phylum Bacillota; class Clostridia; order Acetivibrionales; family DTU013; genus CAYGHY01. Next base: position 22,290 of record CAYGHY010000005.1, on the reverse strand, counting down.
TGATGGGAAGAATCTTTACCTGTACCGGAGCTAACCAGGCCGGAAACGCACCGGCAAAGTGCTCGGTCAGAATGGCGATAAACCGCTCAATGCTGCCAAAAACAACTCTGTGTATCATAACCGGTCTGTGTTTCTCGCCGTCTGCGCCGATATAGTTAAGATCGAAACGTTCCGGCAGCATCATATCCAATTGGATGGTGCCGCATTGCCAGGTACGCCCTATGGAGTCCTCCAAATGGAAATCAATCTTAGGGCCGTAGAATGCACCGTCTCCTTCATTAACCTTATACTTTATTCCTTTGACATCCAGAGCTCCTTTCAAAGCAGTTGAAGCCATTTCCCACTGTTCGTCCGTACCTATTGATTTTTCAGGCCTTGTGGATAGCTCCACATTGTATTTAAAGCCGAATACTTTATAAAAATCGTCAATAAGGTCAATAACGCCTATAACTTCGTCCTGTATCTGGTCAGGCGTCATAAATATATGCGCGTCATCCTGCGTAAAGCATCTTACCCTCATCAGTCCATGGAGTACACCTGAAAGCTCATGCCTGTGAACAAGACCAAGTTCTCCTATTCTTTGCGGAAGATCTCTATAAGAATGCATTTTTCTCTTAAATACCAGCATACCGCCAGGACAGTTCATCGGCTTAATGGCAAAATCCGACTCATCTATTTGAACCGTATACATATTTTCCCTGTAGTTCTCCCAATGTCCGGACTGCATCCATAATTCCTTGTTCAGTATGATTGGCGTTTTCACCTCTTGATAACCGCGCTTTTTGTGCTCTTCTCTCCAGTAATTCTCAAGAAGATTTCGCAGCACCATGCCTTTTGGCATAAAAAACGGAAAACCGGGACCCTCATCAAGGATGTCAAACAAATCCAGCTCACGGCCCAACTTTCTGTGATCACGCTTTTTGGCTTCTTCTATCCGGAAAATATACTCATCCAGCTCGTTCTTTTTTGTAAACGCAGTACCGTATATCCTTTGCAGCATTTTGTTCTTCTCATTGCCCCTCCAATATGCGCCTGCTATAGAAAGCAGTTTAAAGGCTTTTACCTTTCCGGTAGACGGCAGGTGGGGTCCCATACACAAATCTGCGAATTCCCCCTGCTTATAAAACGAGATAACAGAATCCTCAGGTAAATCTCTAATCAATTCTATTTTATAAGGCTCGCTCATTTCTTCCATATACCGCATAGCTTCTTTACGCGGCAGAGTAAATCGCTCCAGCAAGTAATCTTCTTTTACAATTTTATTCATTTCAGCTTCGATTTTCTCCAGATCCTCCGGTGTAAACGGCCTTTCCATATCGAAATCATAGTAATACCCGTTGTCGATAGCAGGGCCAATGGCGAGCTTCGCATCCGCATACAGCCTCTTTACTGCCTGAGCCAGGATATGTGACGCCGTATGCCTAAAGGCTTGTTTGCCGCCTTCGCTATCAAAGGTAAGCAGATTCAGGCTGCAGTCCTTTTCAAGCACCGTCGAGAGATCCCTGACCGCACCATCCACCTCTGCCGCAAGGGCAACTCTGGCCAGACCTGCACTGATGCTCTCGGCAATCTGCATTATAGTTATGCCTTCATTGTATTCCTTTGTGCTACCATCTTTAAGTGTGATTTTTATCATATTTATGCCTCCTCGTATAATAATAAAGCCCGCGTCTCTTGTATCATCTACAAGGGACGAGAGCATTCTCCCGTGGTTCCACCCTAATTGGTTCTTAATATGATTGTAACGTAATCAACGCTCATGCTCCGGGGCGGTCTTCGTCTGCCTTCCTTCAAGTCCGCTTTCACCCTTGGCGGCCTCTCTCTGGCAAGTGTTGTGACAGTCTACTGTTCCCTTCACTGCAAGATATCTTTTATCAGCTTTTATTTATTATATCTCAATCACAGTCGGTGTCAACAAAGGTTAAAGAACTTTCTGCAGAAAAGCCCTTGTTCTTTCATTTTTAGGGTTGGAGAAAATTTCCTCCGGCTTGCCTTCTTCTTTGATTTCGCCATTGTCCATGAATATTACCCTGCTGCCGACTTCTTTCGCAAAGCCCATTTCATGTGTAACCACCAGCATGGTCATTCCTTCTTCGGCCAGAGCTTTCATGACTTCCAGCACCTCTCCTACCAGCTCCGGGTCAAGGGAGGAAGTCGGCTCGTCAAAGAGCATTATTTTCGGCTTCATGGCTAGTGCTCTGGCGATAGCTACCCTTTGCTGCTGTCCTCCGGATAGTCTTGAGGGATATTCATCCTTTTTATCCTCAATCCCTACTTTTATCAACAATTTTACGGCATCATCTTCGGCTTCCTGCTTCGGTATTTTTTTTACTGTCATAAGAGCTTCCATCACATTCTGCAAAGCGGTCATGTGAGGAAACAGGTTGAATCTCTGGAAAACCATGCCGAGTTCGGTACACAACCTGGATACTTTTTTCTGTGAAACCTTTAGCTGATCCTTACCCGCTATTCTTTCATCAACCATTTGCCCATCAATATAAACCCGTCCGCTAGTTATTCTCTCAAGGTGGTTCAAACACCTGAGCAGCGTGCTCTTCCCCGACCCGCTGGGGCCGATGATGCACACTACTTCCCCTTTGTCCACCTCTAAATTGATATTTCTGAGAACCTGGAGGGCTCCGAATGACTTGCAGACATTTTCCAACTTAACCATTGACATCATTCCATGTCTCCCTATTCATATACGGAATATTTTTTTTCAAGCTTTTCAAAAACAACTGTAAATGCTGTAGTTAAAATGAGATATATTAATGCTGCCGGTAAATATATCAAGGCACTTGCCTGTTGACTTTCAATTTCATGTGTTACCCTCATCAGGTCCGTCATCGCTATTACAGAAACAAGTGAGGTATCCTTTATCAGCATTATGAATTCATTACCCACAGGGGGTATCAACCGTCTGTAAGACTGAGGGACAATAATCTTCCTCATGGCTTGTCCATAGGTCATACCAAGAGCTTTGGCCGCTTCCATCTGACCTTTGTCGATTGATTGAATTGCCGCTCTGATAATTTCCGCAAGATATGCGCCCGAATTGAGGCTGAAGCCGATAAATGCAGCCATAGTGGCTGTCAATCCACTGAGAGGGGGATTAAAGAATAAAGGGAAAGCATAGTAAATAAAAAATATTTGCATAAGGAGTGGCGTTCCTCTGAAAAACCATATATACACCCAACTGATTTTATTGATTAAAACATTTTTTGATAATCTGCCTAGTGCCAGCAACAGCCCGAGTAACAGGCCAAAAAAAATAGCGACAAGTGTTAACTCAATTGTGATCAGTGTTCCCCTCAGTAATCTGGGGATAAACCGTAATAAATCGAACATCTGCTACTGCGCCCCCATTTAATGAGTTGGCTGCAAAACCATTCCTAGGCTTTGCAGCCAATCATATCATTCTGATTAACTACTATTCTATGTTTTTAGTCATATCATCTCCGAACCATTTTTCGGAAATAGCTTTTAAAGTACCATCGTTCATCATTTCTTCCAATACTTTGTCGACTTTGTCAGCCTGGGATTTATTAGCTTTAGTAAAGCCAATCGCTATTGGTTCATTCGGAAGAGTTGTAGCAACCAATTTGAAGCTCTTCTTATCATTTGCAACAAAATACTTGCCTACGACAAGATCCGTCACTACTGCATTAACTCTGCCTATTTTCAGCTCGTTTAATGCTTCCGTCATCGCTCCGTACTTCTTAAAATCCTTAAAGGGAGTAGATTTCATGAATTCATTGCAGGAATCTTCCGAGGTAGTCCCCATCTGAACAGCTACGATCTTGCCACCCAAATCTTTTTCCGATGCAATATCCGTATTTTCAGTCTTTACAACGATAACCTGGTTATTGGCAATATAAGGTTTGGTGTAAGCAATTGTTTTTTTTCTTTCTTCTGTAACGCTGAGAGATGAAATGATGCAGTCATATTTATTTGAGTTCAGTCCGGTGAAAATAGCCGACCACGCTGTCGGTACAAACTGTACTTCTTTGTTAAGCCTTTTCCCTATTTCCTTTGCAAGTTCGATATCGAAACCGGTTAAGTTTCCTGCTTCGTCCTTGTATTCCATTGGCGGGTACGTATCATCAATACCTACGCGAAAAACTTTTGATGTGTCACTCTGCCCGCATGCGCCGAAAATAAATGTCATGAGAACCAAAATAGCCGCAATAAACAGTAATTTCTTTTTAAACATTTCGTCATCCTCCCAAGATTTTTTTACCACTTTGTTAAGCAAAAGTATTATACAATATAATATTATAAAACGGGTTAGTTTACAATATCGAAATATACTTTACGGGAACAGTTCTGCAAATACCACTGCCGGGAACTGTTCCCAACAGGTGTTACGCGTTTAGTTTTTTGAATATCTCATCCTTAATCTTAGTATTCATGCTAATTGTATTGGTGCCTTCGTTTATAAGTGCTTTCCTGACGTACTCCACCTCTGCTTCCGACAGATACAGCAGCTTTCCCTTTAATTCAGTCCTTACGCTGCCGAATATTTCCGTGATGGCGTTTTTTGCAGAGCTCAGGCTGCCGAAGTAGTAAACTTTCTGTGAGTCATCATACACAGCGCCATTACCGGTGTAAATCTCCTTCACCACACCGGAAGCGAGACCTGTTATCCTGGAGATGTCATTAACCTTGTAAGCCCCTGAGTAATCGATGTAGAATTTGCCCGCGCATCTGCCGGACATTCTGACAATGAAGTTGGACTGATTTACCATAAGCACCACCTCTTCTCTATTCTTGTTCTATTGACGCCTGCTCTATCAGAGTGCCGCCTTTCTCATTCTAACAGAAATAACCATGCCGCTCAACATTTTGAGCAATTCTTTTATCTGCCCATATTAACTCTATTTTTCGATATATTCAAAATAGTCAAAATCGGCCGGAAGCCGGTTACCGGTCAGATCCTGGCAGCACATTCCGACAAATGCTCCTGTGAAACCGCCCTCACGGCAGGCTTCATCCGAGAGTCTGGAGGCATCGTACACCCCCCCGGCAGGGTACCATGTGACATCATCCTGCGAATATTCAAAACGCAGGCGATCAACATCAACTGTAACACTAAGATATATTCGGCGCGTATTACCTATGTCAATTTCATGAGCCGGAAACTCCAGTTTACCGTTAATGCCCGCTAAAACACCGATAACTCTGCCTTTACCTTCCTGATGAGTTAAACGCAGGTAGAAGAAATTCTCGTGGTCATACAAACAAATTAAACCTGCCATCTGACGATAGCTGTATGGTTGAAACTCAATGCAAGCAGATGCCGTATAGCTGAAAGCTTGCTGACGCCGGGCAACCAGGCTTTGCTCAAATTTCGAATACAGGGATTCCCGTCCTTTTAACCTAAGATATCCCTTTCTCTCATCAAGCGACATTGAGTCCTCACCAAGCGGAACACGGAGAGTCTGGAAATCGATGCCGAGCACAGAGCTGTCGAAATCATCCCGTACAGCTGCCTGCGGCCAACGACACTCGTTCAGCGCTTCTACCTGCACATGCTGCTGTGGTTCATTGCCACCATGCTGTAAATGAAGCCATCCGTCCTCCGTCCAAATCACTTTTTGTATAGCTGTCTCACGTCCAAGGACACAACGACCCTTACGCGCAATCGGTCTGGCACAGAGATGAACCATGAACCATTCTCCCTGCTTCGTTTGAATTATATCTGCATGACCCGCTTTCTGCAAAGGGTTTTGTGGCTCGTCGGCAGAAGTAAGCACCGGCCCGGCAGGATCAGGTTCATATGGTCCTGTTAGTGTTTTTGACCGCGCTACCGTTACTGCGTGCTCATAGCCGGTACCACCTTCGGCTACAATAAGATAATAGTATTCTCCCTGTCTGTATATATGCGGCCCTTCGGTAAACCCTAGCTTTGTCCCCTCAAATATCCTGTATTGCGGACCCACCAGTCTTTTTTCTTCCGGCGAATATTCCCGCATAATAATACCGGCAAACCGGTTTTTATCCGGGCGAAAATCCGATTCCATACCGACGAGCCACTTTCTGTCGTCAATATCATGAAACATTGATGGATCAAAGCCCATACTATGGAGATAAACCGGCTCTGACCACTCCCCCTTTATGTCACTGGCAGTCACAAGATAGTTATGCGCATCCATAAACGGCTGCTGATCAGTTTTTACGTTGGTATAGACCAGGTGAAAAAGTCTTCCGTCGTAGCTCAGGCATGGCGCCCATATACCTCCGGATGCCCGTACACCGCGCATATCAAGCTGGGACCGGCGTGCAAGAGGGCGGGCAAGAAGCCGCCAGTTTGCCAAATCACGGGAATGGTGTATTTGCACACCCGGGAACCATTCAAATGTAGATGTGGCGATGTAGTAGTCATCGCCGACACATATGATTGATGGGTCCGGATTAAAACCGCGAAGTATGGGGTTGTGTATCAGTAACAATCAAAATCCCTCCTGTATAAAATGATATAAATAACATTTATTGGCCAGTTGTACCCACTATTGGCCAGTTGTACCCACAAAATATAAACCGGGTATAATATGCTCCGCAGGTGACCAGCTTCTGTCAAAAATCTTTGAAAATTCTAACGAAAAGGTAATGTGCTTACTTAACAGTCCAATTTTCAGTGCCTTGCACTTTTACCCTGGATATGTGCTTCGTCTTGAATTCGCTGGGAAGCATACCTGTATACTTTCGGAATAAGGAACTGAAATATGCTGCATTGTCACCAAGACCCACCTGTTGCGCAATTTCATATACCCTGATATCGTCAGTATGTAAAATGATTTGCCGTGCTTTCTCTATCCTGACCGACATAAGATAATCGGAGAACTTGACGCCGCATTCTTTTTTGAACAGCTTTCCAAGATAATCCTGGTTTAGGTAAAGCACATCCGCTGCGATACGGCCTAATGATAGAGATCTGTCGCTATAGTGCCCCTTCACATACTGCATGACCTGCCTTACTGTCTTGCAGCGCCTTGGAGCGGAAGCATCGATAAACGATGCTGCTGCCGACTGTTCATTGTCATCGGCATAAAAAGCAAATTTAACAGCTTCCATAGCTTCTTTATACATTTCGGGCAGGTCGTCAAAGCCTCCGGTACCGCTGACGGCAGCCCTTATGCAAATTGTAGAATCCCGGGATGCTTCTTTGCGGATATGGCTTGCTATACGTCCCGGTTCATTTTCTTCCGCAAAAGCAAAAACGAGAACAATACTACCCTCAAGTATCGTGCTGTATCTGAAGAAGCAAATGCCCGGCATGGTGTCTATGCTTTTTTTCAACATTGCCAGCATGGAATAATCTGCAATATCTCCGGTGCTGAAAATCATCATTTGGAGTTGTCCGGCATACTGTCCGAATACTTCTTTTAATACTCTGCTGTTTTCTTCAGACAACCGCAATCCTTTTATATATTCCCGGAATATCTGCTCGCTTGCATGGGGGAGCAATAAATCCAGGTTCTTCTTCAGTTTAAGCCTTTCCTGTTCCATAGTGTGGTCCTGCTCCATATTTTCAACGATTTTTCTTACGGATTCAGTTATCTCACTGATGCTGCAAGGCTTTAGTATATAATTCCTGACATTGTTGCGGATAGCTTCCTGAGCGTAGTCAAATTCGCCGTAGCCTGAAATTATGATAAATTCCGGTCCAACCCCCATTTGTTTTGTGAGAGATATTACCTCGATGCCTGTCATCTCGGGCATTATGATATCGATAATGACAATATCGGGTTTTTTATTGATTATTGTGTCATAGGCGGCTTTCCCATCAGAAGCAAGGAGTACCCTGGATATGCCAAGTGCTTCCCAGTCTACGGCCTTTGCTATACCCTCCCTTATTGTGCGTTCGTCATCCGCAATCAGCAGCGTCCTCATGCAACCCCTCCTCATATGGCAGCAGCACGGTAACCTTCGTCCCTGACGGTTGCCTGTTTTCCACATGAATTCCGTATTGTTCGCCGAAGGTTATCCTGATCCTTTCATTGATGTTTTTTAATCCGATACTACTATTTGCTGCTTCAGCCCGGCCGCTTAAAACCATCTCTATATGCTGTGGGTCCACTCCGTGTCCGTTGTCCTCGATACTTATCGCAAGCAACCCTTCGGAAATGGCTGAAACTACCAGTATCTCACATATTCCCGAGTGCTTTTCTAGGTTGTGGATTATGCAGTTCTCTACAATGGGCTGGAGCGTCAAACGTGGGATACGGCAGGAATATGCCCCCTCAATCATGTCGACGGTGAATTTCAGCCTTTCTTCAAATCGAATGCTCTGTATGGCGATATAATCCTCTACGAATTCCATATCTTCACGGACGGTTATGATATCAGCGCCTTTTATGGAGCCCCGGAGTATTCCGGAAAGTGACCGTACCATGATTGAAATGTCCTTGTCTCCGTTGTTTATCGCTTTCCAGTTAATAGTATCGAGCGTGTTGTAAAGAAAATGGGGATTGATCTGCTGCTGCAGTATTTTATATCTCATCTCCAGTATGGTAAGCTGTTTAACATACCCTTCATTGATCAGGTGGTCGATTTCTTTTATCATGCGGGTAAAGTTGTTGGAGAGCTGCACAACCTCTGTAATGGAAAAAAGCCCTCCATGGGGATTGATATCCGACACCGCAGAATAATCTCCTCCCTCCACCACCTTCATGGTATCGGCAAGCTTCGCCAAAGGCCGGCTTATCGCATTTGTGAACCCATACCCCGTTATGACTGCCAGGATTACTATGAATAACAGGACGGCTATATAGATTTTGTTTATGTTGTATACGTTGCTCAATATGTCTACGCTGGAAAGCATGTAAACGAAATACCAGCCGCTGTAACCGGACTTTTTAACGGATACAAAAGACATCTCTCCGTTGTAGCTTACGATATCGTAGGTATTTTTACTGTCTAGGAAGTTGTAAAGCTCCGTCCTGTTGATTGCGGCAGGATTGAGTGACAGAATCTGATTGCCTGCTATACAAGTTATTTCCGGCTTGTATTTTTGCCGGGCGACCGATGTATAGTTCAGTAAATATTTTGCATCCACATTGATTAAAAGGACTCCGAGCGGCTTAAAACCACTGCCTGATATGTCTTTAATCAGCCGGTAAAGTGTAACTGTGTTTTCGCTGGCAATATTTGCAACCCAGCCGCACGCACCGTCTGCTTTATTTGCAAGACTGATCAGTTCATCATATTTTCCCTGCGTAAAGCTCAGCAGCCGGCGGTATCCTGTATCTACCCGCTTGCCGTCCAGAAAAATAAAACTCATCGATATAAGGCTCTCATCCATCGCCCAGCGGCTGAATAGCTGTGTATACAGTCCGCTGACTGCGTTGTAAACTGCATTGTACTGATCGTAGGAGCTAGCCTGTGAAGTATATAGAATAAGGTTTTTCTGAATGTCGCGGTTTGAGAGGATTTCAAAGGATATATCCTCTATATCCATAAGTTTTGAATCCGCAATCGTGGTATAAAGGTTTAGTACTTCTGCCGACTCGTTATAGATAAGGCCGGTATAAATATTATACAGATTTACCATCAGCGCAAAGGTGACAAGACCAATTATAACGGCCTCAAATATGAGCAGTGTGAAAAATCCGTTTTTAATATGGATCGTCTTCATAAGAGTCTCCTGATTCATCTTGTCCTGTACATTCATTATATAACACCAGTACAGGTCTTCATAGTTGAATGTATAAGATGTCTGGTTTTTCAATAAAGATGTCGGTTTTTTTAGTTGATAAGGAATAAAAATGGATATAAGCTAATATTGAAATGGTACTGGGAGGCGCTCCGTATGGTTGTATCAAGAAGCAGGCCGGATTCTTCATAGCTGTCTTTCGCCGTACTATCCGTGTGGGTTGAAAAATCAGTATCAATTCGAATATTATATTCTGAAGGAGGCTTTTGTATATGAAAAAAACATTTAGTGCTATCCTGTGTTTAGTCATTGTACTGGTGTTTGGTTTTAACATTATGGCAATTTCCATCAAACCTGTTAAAACTTTAAAACTCAACGAAACCAGTATTACTCTTCGCGCCGGTGAATCTTTCACACTGAAAGCAACCCTGACTCCGGCAAATGCTACTAACAAGCTTGTCACTTTCAGCTCCGAAAACGCCGGGATTGCTGCGGTAGATTCAGCAGGGCAAATCACTGGTGTTAAGGAAGGCAGTACGGTAATCACAGTCACAAGTTCCAATAAAAAAGTGACTGCAAAATGCAAGGTGAAGGTTGAGCCGATAACACTCAGGATAGGGTGGTGGGGCTCCCAAACTCGTCACGATGCCACTTTAAGAGTCATTGAAATGTATACAAAAAAGACGGGGGTCAAGTTCGAACCTGAATTCTTCAGCTTTAACGACTACATCACTAAACTGAATACATTGGTCGCCGCCAATGATTGCAACGATATCATGCAGATGGGTGGCAACTTCCCTACATACCAGAACCAGATAGAGTTATTGAACGACTATATTAAAAAAGGGATCATCGACACAACAAATATCAATAAAAACTACATAGGTATCACAACTCTTGAAGGCAAGACAGTAGGTCTTTCACTCGGCACCAACGCACAGGCAATCGCTTATGACCCGGCACCGTTCTATAAGGCCGGAGTACCGCTTCCGACCAACAAGTGGACCTGGGCTGACTATGAAAACGCCGCAATGACCATTCGCAGCAAATTGAACATATTTGGTTCCAGCAGGCTTGACGAATTTACCGTCCTGTCTGTCTGGCTGCAGCAGTATATGACCCAAGAAAGCTTCTTTCTTGACCCTTACAGGACTAAGCTGAATTATAAGGATGATCAAAAAGTTGCCGAATTCTTTGCAATGAAAGAAAGGCTCACAAGAGCAGGAGCATATCCTAACCCTGCGCAGTTGGCTGAAATCAAAAATATAGAAGGCGACCCGCTTGTCACCGGTAAAGCTGCAATGACCTGGGTGGCAAGCAATCAGTTTATTGCCCTGTCGAAAGCAGCCAACAGGACCTTGGCCCTTGTAATGCCGCCAAGGCGGAGCATTTACGGGTCGGTCTATAATTCCATCATGTCCTCCCAGATGTTCTGCATATCCAAAAACTCCGAAAATAAGGAAGCCGCAGCGAGATTTATCAGCTTTTTCGTCAATGATATCGATGCAAATAACATACTCAGAGGAGAAAGAGGTGTGCCGATATCGAAGTCTGTGCGCGATGCTCTTTCCGAAAGCATCACTCCTGAAACCAAGGCTATTTACGACTATCTGAACCTGGTCTCAAAAGAGGGTAAAATGGAAATCGTCCTCAATTCTCCTGTACAGCAGGAAATTCAGGATATTTTCAAGTATCTTTCAGAGGAAGTTGTGGTCGGAAAGACTACAGCTTTAGATGCTGCTGTAAAACTCAGGGTTGAAGCCGAAAAAGTCCTTGCAAAAGTAAAATAAACCGTAGTGGCAACATGCCCCGGTTTTAAGGGCCGGGGCATGTTTTCATGTCAGACTTGCACTTGCATATAAATAAATGTATGCTCATACTAAAGGACTTAAACGCAAAAAAAGAGGGTTCATTATGAAACGACTGTTACCTGCCATTATTTTGGTTTTGGTAGTAATGATGCTGACCGGGTGCAGTATAGATAAGGCAGCTGCAGACTCTGTTTCCGAGCAGCCACAGTCTGCGGGAACAGCTGAGAAAGACCGAAATAAAGGTACTGCCGCCGTATCTGCCGATGCGGAACCTTTGAGGATAGGATGGTGGGGATCCCAGACGCGTCACAGCGTCACCCTGGCTGTCATTGACCTGTACACAAAAAAGACAGGCGTGCAGTTCGAGCCTGAATTCTACAGTTTTGACGATTATATCTCCAAGCTTAATACCTTGGTGGCTGCCAACGGTTGTCCGGATATCATGCAAATGGGAGGCAACTTTCCTACCTATATTGAACAGATTGAATTACTGAACAGCTATATTGAAAAAGGGATTATAGTTACGACAGCAACCGATAAAAGCTTCATAGCCATAACCACTCTTGATGGCAAGACAGTGGGGCTTTCTCTTGGCACCAACGCACAAGCCATGGCATATGATCCTGCTCTGTTCAATAAAGCCGGGGTAGCATTGCCGACCAACAAATGGACATGGACGGACTATGAAAACGCCGCCATAATTATTCACAAGAACCTGAACATACTCGGCTCAAGCCAGCTAGACGAATTTACAGTCCTGACCAGCTGGCTGCAGCAGTATGATAACGGTGAAAGCTTCTTCCTGGAACCATACAGGCTCAAACTGAATTATACCAACGACGACAATATTATCGAATTCTTTGCAATGAAGGAGAGACTTACTAGGGCAGGTGCATATCCCAACCCGGCTCAGATGGCTGAGATTAAAAACATAGAAGCCGATCCGCTTGTCAGCGGCAAGGCTGCAATGACCTGGATATACAGCAACCAATTCGTAGCCCTGTCATCTGCAGCCAAGAGGCCTCTGGCCCTTATCATGCCGCCGAGGAGGACGTACAGCGGACCTCTTGCCCAGACCATAACATCCTCTCAGATGTTTAGCATCTGGAAGGGTTCTAGGCAAAAGGAAACTGCAGCAAAATTTATCAACTATTTTGTCAATGACACTGAAGCAAACCTGATACTCAAGGGAGAGAGGGGAGTCCCAATCATGAAGCCTGTGCGTCATGCACTTTCCGCCGGCATCACTCCAGAAAACAAAGCGGTCTACGATTATATGGATCAGATAGGAAAGGAAGCCGCATTGCAGATAACTCTCAATTCGCCTGTTCAGGCTGATATCAAAGACATTTACAAAAACCTGTCGGAGGAAGTCGTGTTCGGAAAATCCTCGCCCGCCGAAGCTGCTGCTAAACTCAGGGCAGAAGCTGAAAAAGTCCTGAAAAGGGCGACGAGAACCAACGATTAGCTTTTCAGTTATATATGGAGGGTTTATGAATAAGAATATCAAACAACTCAGCATCGGAAGAATTATTCACAGCGAAGCATTATGTGGTTATATTTTTTCGCTGCCATTCATAATAGGGTTTCTTGCATTCACTATAATTCCTATATTGATCTCGTTCTACCTGTCCTTTACCGACTATAACATTACTTCAAAACCATCATGGATAGGGATTGACAACTATGTGCGTATGTTTACCGACGATCCGCGATTTTATAAATCCATTGGAGTAACACTCTACTATGTTCTTGTTTCAGTTCCTCTGAAACTTACTTTCGCGCTGGTGATCGCATTTATACTTACTCGAAACAGCCGCATGATGGGCTTCTACCGTTCGGTTTATTACCTCCCGTCCCTGATAGGAGGCAGTGTTGCCGTGATTCTTGTTTGGAAGGAGCTTTTTGCTTCTGAAGGAACGGTAAACGCCCTGATGTCTGCCGTTGGTATCCCTAAGATATACTGGCTGGGAGACCCGCAGTTTGCCATCTGGATACTCGTACTGCTGGCCGTCTGGCAGTTCGGTTCATCCATGATTATTTTTGCGGCAGGTCTCAAGCAGATACCCGTTACATATTATGAAGCTTCCAGGATAGACGGAGCAACACATGCCCAGCAGTTTTTCAAAATCACGCTGCCGTGTCTGTCCCCGGTAATATTATTCAATCTTGTCATGCAGACCATTTCCGGTTTCATGTCCTTCACTCAGGCTTTTATCATCACCGAAGGAGGACCTATCGACAGTACTCTGTTTTATGCCCTGTACCTTTATAAACATGCCTTCAATTATTTTGAAATGGGTTACGCAAGCGCAATGGCATGGGTGCTTCTGATCATGGTAGCCATAGTGACGGCTATTATTTTCAAAACCTCGGATACTTGGGTCTTTTACGAATCAAAGGAGGGAAAATAAGATGATTAGGACGCACAAATCTGGGAAACTTTCCCGTAGGTTTTTGTTTCATATTTCTATATTCAGTTTCGGTTTGTTGATGATTTATCCTGTAATCTGGATGATTTCCGGTTCATTCAAGACAAATTTTGAAATCCTCAACAAAGCGCTTGTTCTTGTCCCGGAAAAATTCAATTTTGATAATTATATTACCGGCTGGAGAGGTTTCGGCAGAATTACGTTTGCCACATTTTTTAAAAACTCTTTCATCATAACAATACTGGCAACGCTGGGGGTCACCATTTCATCATCCCTTGTCGCCTATGCCTTTTCACGCATCAATTTCCCAGGAAGGAAGCTGCTTTTTGTCTGCATGATTATGACATTGATGCTCCCGGGGCAGGTGGTTATGATACCCCAGTATATCATTTTCCGTAACATGGGGCTGGTAAATAACTTTCTCCCGTTGATACTTCCCTCATGGTTTTCAAGCGCATTTTTTACATTCATGATAATGCAGTTCATATCGGGATTGCCCAAGGAGCTGGATGATGCGGCTATTATAGATGGCTGCTCGAAATACACAATATATCCGCATATCATACTGCCATTGATAAGCCCGGCTCTGATAACCACTTTAATAATTAATTTCTACTGGAAATGGGACGATTTCATGGGACCCCTCATTTATCTCAGCCGCCCGGCATGGTATCCGGTTTCGCTTGCCATCAAGCTGTTTTCTGATTCCACCTCGACGACTGATTACGGGGCAATGTTTGCAATGTCTACCCTCTCCCTCATACCGGTATTTTGCATCTTCCTGTTCTTCAACAAATATTTGATACAGGGAATCAGCACCAGCGGCTTGAAGGGTTAGAATCCGGAATATTTAATCGGTTTTCTTGGTATACCAATCTGACGTAACTCCTCTCTCCATCAGCAGAGCATGAAATTGTTCCTGAGGAAAGAGACAGTTGATTGTGCCATCAGATATATTTATTCATACCTTCGGCTTCCACAACCCAGCTACCGTCTTGCGGGAAACCAGGTGCATCCGTTCCTGTATCACCATCCCAGCCGGCTGCCATCATAGCGGCTGCGAGAAGCAGCCCGCCATTTCCGGGGAGATAGAGCGGCAGGTCTTCGCGGTCGGATTGAGAATTATGCCCATTCACTGTAAATGTGTTTTTTGCAGTCTTCATAAGCAGCATATCCACCGCCATTGCAGGCAGCCCCAATTTGGCGCAGCACATTGCCATCATTGCAAAATCCCAACCCCACATCGATTCAAAATCCCAGCACTCCAGCACTTTATAAACAGTATTTTTCATAATGTCGTTATTAACGGCAGATCCCTTAAGAATGCCAAGGGCAGCCAGCATGGAGGGGTGATCATGAAAAAACGGGGCCTGTGAAAATGTTGCCGGGCAATTCTCGTGAGCAAGGTACACCCCATCCTTCATCGGTAAAACAGATAATTTCCCGGCAACCTCATCAAAGTTGGTATTTCTTCTCTCGCCAAGACGCAGAAGCCATTGATTCGCAATTTCCAAACCCCATCTGAAGTATTCCAGTTCATAAGCCGGATTACAACATGTGGCAGAATCATGCGTCTCTTGGGCCGGTATTAACGGAGGACCAAGAACATATCGGTCAAGATGGCTGTCGTAGTGTGCAAAGGACGTCATAAACTCGGCGCTTTCTATGACAAGTGCACGGTATTTATTCAGGATTGCCATATCAGGATTTGCACGGTAAGTAAGCTCAGCGAGCATAATCGGGTGCGGCTGCTGCCATACAAGGAGAACTGCTATTGCAGATGGAGAATTACCGCCGCTTGCATCACACATTTTAGGCCAGCGGGCACCGGTATAGCCTTGATCCTTTGCAATTTCACGTGCCTTCGGTAGTATTTTCAAATACCATTCAAGGCTTTTCTCCAACATCCCGGCTCTTCCCCATAATGGAAAGTGTGCGGCATGCCAATAATGCATCTCAAGATGGAATTTACCGTACCAACTGTTACAGGTCAATCCTGTTTCAGCCGGCGGAACGGTTCCGCTGCATTGTATTGCGGTAAGATATTGGGAAAGCACAATTCTTCTTTCGAGCTCCTTTGCCCGTGAATCCGGTGAATTTATCAACTGTATTGCACCGCCGGACATCCAGAAGTGTTCCCACTGTATCTGGGAGCGCCGTTTCGTTTTATAGAAATCATAAGGCATATCTGTGGCTGGTTGCTGCGAAAATCGGCAGGTGAAGGCAATTTCTCCGCAATTACTATCAGCCGATAAAATGAATTCATGTAAATTACTGCGTTCAAACCTGATTCCCGAACTCAGAACAATATCAGTATAATAGCTGTCGTTGTCAAGAGTGCGCTTAATCGTTATTCTGTCCGAATCTTGACTGATAATATCACTGGAGTGTCTATGTTCATTTATCCAGTCCGAAGCGCTTTTTTCCGGACTGCCATATGGGAAAGCTATTTTCACCATTATTGTACGAGTTTTCAGATGGTTCGATGTTATCCTTGCACTCACTACATCATGTTCCCGGTCTGAACAGGTTTCAAGAATTACCGCTTCATCAAATACTTTAAACCTGGACACAAGCAGGCCGCGCCACATATCAAGAGTTTGCTCTGTATCGACTATATCGGATAGCTCGGCCCGTTTGCCATCCTTCTCGATAACGAGCCCTATGGCTGCAAGATTCAGACGGTGGGCGTTTTGCCTCAGATTATTGAATAGCTCATTTTGTCCATATGAATCAACTGCATATCCTATATTTCTCCCATATGTGTCAAACAGTTTAAGCCGCAGCTTTGAAGCATCCAAATCAACCTGAAATGAATGCCATCCCCATTGCGCCATAGTGCAAAGAGGGAAATACCTGTATTGATCATGAAAGGTCTGTAGTCCTGTTATATCAGCGGTAAATGCAAATTCACCATTCCCCAGAGACAAAGGAGAACTTAAATCAGCTGTTACCAAGACCGGATTGTGCCGCGAAACCAATTCTTTTCTGTCAATCAGCTTATTCCGGCAATTAACCTTTTCTGACATATTATCCCCCTGTAAACTCTGCGTAATTACATCCAAGACTGCGGCAAAAACTACCGATTAATCCTTGCAGAAATAACATGATGAAGCGTTCACGGCTATCTCAGCAAGGTGATGAAAGCCGATCAGAAAATGAAGTCATCGCTGTAATACTAAATTCTCTTAAATATAGCCAAACAAGTTCACTATACCACTGAGTTTTTCCCTATGACAATAGGCCAATCTGATTCGCCCTTCAGATTTTTGCCTCTGGTCAATACAACATTCTTATCAAGAATGGCATAATTAATTGATGCATCCTGTTCTATTACGGAGCTCTGCATAACGATGCTGTTTTTTATGACCGCTCCTTTTGCTACCATCACACCTCTGAACAGAACACTGTTTTCCACAATACCCTCAATGAAGCAGCCGTCGGCAACAATGGAATTCTTTACCTCAGCTTCCTCGTTGTACTTGGCCGGCGCTTCATCCTTTACCTTTGTATATATTTTGCCGTTATCGATGAATAGTTCCTTTCTTACCTCCGGATTCAGCATATCCATACTGCATCGGTAGTAGTTTTTCACCGAACAGATATTACGCCAGTAACCCTTGAACTCGTACCCATATACACTAAGCTTATCAAGCTTTTTAATCAATATGTCCTTTACAAGGTCATATTCTCCATGTGCGATACATTCTTCAAGCAGTGAAATCAGCAACGCTCTTCTAATCATATAAATACCGATTGAACCCAGATTAGACTGCGGATTCAGCGGTTTCTCCTGAAGGTCCGTCACTCTGCTGCTCTCGTCCAGTTTAAGGATTCCCAGCCTTGAGAGATCCTCGGAGCTGTAGTCGTACATCTTCCTATAGGCTAAAGTAATATCCGCATTGACTTTTTTATGATATGCAAGCATTTCATTCATTTGCATCTTAAATATGCTGTTTCCCTGAGAAATAGCCACATACTCCTCATTACTTCGTTTAAGAAAAGTCAGATTGTTATAAATCGCGTCAGCGCTGCCCCTGTACCAGCCACTGTCATTATCCGAAAGAGAGGGAGGAAAAATGAACAAACCATCGTACCTTCTGTCCAGATCCCATTCCTTGCCGGAACCCAGGTGATCCATCAATGAACGGAAACTGTATTGCGTAAGCACCCCCACATTTTTGATTCCTGAATTGACCATGTTCGATAATATAAAATCAATTGCCCTATACTTGCCTCCAATCGGTATTGCAGATACCGATCTTATATAAGACAACTCTTTTAAATCAGGTTTTCTCCAACCGGAAAGTATCAGTCCCATTGTATTCGTCATTCATATTCACCCCCTCTAAAAACACTGGAACCTGACGGAATATCAGCCGAATTAAAATCTACATGCTGTGCATGCATATCTATCATTACATTTTTGCCAACATTGGTTCGGTCGGGAATTTCCGCTCTTTCTCCTACAACAGTAATACCTGAGTTATATATACCCGGCCTGTATTCGTTTGCAATATTCTCGCCTTTGCCAATCACGACATATTGGCCAATTTGACCATTTTCACCTATTATGCATCGGTCAAGCCTGCAGCCTTTCCGGATATAAGTGTTTGACATAATGATTGAATTCTCTATCAAAACATCTTCTTCAACAGTAACACCGGGGAACAGGACAGAGTTTCTCACCTGTCCATAAATCATGCATCCCTCCGCAACTACAGAAGTTTTGACACTACCGGCCGAACCCACATAATGGGGAGGTTTGACCGGGTTGGGTGTGTATGTTTTCCATTCCGGGTCATATAAATTGAATTCAGGCACTCTTTTGACCAGATCCATGTTTGATTCCCAGAAGGCCTGTATGGTGCCCACATCCCTCCAGTAACCCGTGAACTTGTACGCCCACAGGCTTCTTCCTTCTAAAAGCATCATTGGAAGGATGTCCTTTCCAAAATCGTGGTCTGAATTTTCTATGAGGTCATCCCGCATCAGATAATGCCTGAGAACTTCCCAGGTGAATATGTAAACACCCATGGAAGCCAGCGTACTCTTGGCCTTTTTGGGTTTTTCCTCAAACTCGTAAATACTTCCATTCTCATATGTATTCAGAATGCCGTATCTTGAAGTTTCTTCATATGGCACATCGATTACCGATATCGTAGCTTCAGCATTGTTTTCTACATGGAATGCCAGCATTAAGGAATAGTCCATTTTATAAATATGGTCGCCGGATAGTATAATGACATAATTGGGATCAAGCTTGTCGACATAGTCGATATTCTGGCTGATGGCATTTGCCGTACCCTTATACCATTCACTGCTGAACTCTTTCATATAGGGTGAGAGTATGGTGACACCGCCGTTCATTCTATCCATGTCCCACGGCTTGCCTATTCCAATGTGGTTGTTGAGCTTAAGAGGCTGATACTGCGTTAAAATACCGACCGTATCAATACCGGAATTTGTGCAATTGCTGAGTGAGAAATCTATAATTCTGTATTTGCCGCCAAACAAAACTGCAGGCTTTGCAGATTTCTTGGTCAAAATGCCAAGCCTGCTTCCTTGTCCTCCGGCAAGCAACAGGGCAATAATATCCTTTTTAGCCATAGTCGTCCCCCCTGTAATTTAGTCTTGTCATAATATACATCACAATAGTTAAGCTTACTCACAATACAAACAACCAGATCGGCCCTTCATAAGTATCATTTCATAATAGGCATCCGCTCCGTATAATATTACCATAGATGCAAAAACCGGCGCACTATTCGCCTATGATTTTGACAAGCACTCTCTTCTGCCGTTTCCCATCATACTCCCCATAAAACACCCGTTCCCAGGTCCCAAAATCAAGCTCTCCGTTTGTGATGGCTGCAACAACTTCACGGCCCATAATCTGGCGTTTCAGGTGGGCATCCGCATTATCTTCATATCCATTATGACGGTATTGATTATACGGCTTTTCCGGCGCCAAATCCTCCAGCCATTTTTCAAAATCCTGGTGCAGCCCGGATTCATCATCATTTATGAACACACTTGATGTGATATTCATGGCATTGACCAAAACCAGTCCCTCTTTTACACCGCTCTCATCAATGCACTTCTGAACATGGGTAGTTATGTTGACATACGCCCTTCGTGAAGGAATATTAAAAACAAGCTCCTTGCGGTAGGACTTCATAATAACCATCCTCTCAGTGTCTTACAAAGCATTCCATTTTAATTTTACACAATTGTTTTCAATTATTCAAGTAAAGCACCGCTTGTTTGCACCACATTCCGGTATTACGGGCTTTTCATATAAACCATGGCCCGCCCGGGTCTTTGACAGTTGAATAAAAGAAAAAGTTCGTGAAAGCCTTGATATAGGCTTGTTTTTTTGTCAAATTTTATACTTTATACTTGCGAAGTTTTGCGTAATATGTTATAATATAAGGGATTGGAGGGATATCAATTATGAGATTGCAGATTTCTAAATCAAAAAATTCAGCTTCACTTTATGTTATTAAAACAACATATACTAACGGCAAAGAGCATACAAAAATTGTTGAAAAACTGGGAACCTTTGATGAGCTTAAAAATAAACTGAACGGTCAGGATCCTATTCTATGGGCAAAAGAATATATTAAGGAACTCAATAAGAGCGAGAAGGAGGAGAAACAAGAAGTACTTGTTAAATATTCTCCCTCAAAGCTTATCAACAAAGGTGAGCGGCGCTCTTTTAATGGCGGCTATTTTTTTCTCCAACCGATATATTATGGACTCAGGTTAGATAAGATTTGTGCAGAAATATCCCGGAAATACAAGTTTACATTTGATATGAATTCGATACTCTCAAGACTGCTCTATGCAAGGATTATCTATCCCTCTTCAAAACTTGCAACTTTCGAGCTCTCCTCTAAATTTATTGAGCAGCCTAATTTTGAGCTTCAGCATATATATAGGGCACTTGAAGTCATCGCTAAAGAAGCCGATTTCATACAGTCTTCTCTGTATAACAACAGTTTGAAGATCTCCAAAAGAAACACGGGTGTGCTCTATTACGATTGCACTAACTATTTCTTTGAAATCGAGCAGGAAGAAGGGCTCAAACAATTAGGACATGCAAAAGACCACAAGCCGAACCCCATAGTTCAGATGGGGCTGTTCATGGACAGAGATGGCATTCCTCTTGCTTTCAGTATCAACAAAGGTAACACCAACGAACAGCTGACATTAAAACCGCTGGAACAAAAAATTCTGTCCGACTTCGACCTCTCCAGGTTTGTCGTATGCACCGACGCCGGGCTGGCATCCGATAGTAACAGGAGGTTCAACAATAAAGGCGAGCGGGCATTCATCACGACACAGTCTATCAAAAAGCTGAAGGCATATTTAAAAGAATGGGCCCTTGACCCTAAAGGTTGGTCTCTGGATAACGATAGCAGGACCTTTGATATCACTACACTCGATGAAAAGAAAGACAATGACAAGATATTCCACAAGGAACGCTGGATAAAGGAAAACGGGCTTGAACAGAAAATCGTTGTGACCTACTCTATCAAATATCGGGATTACCAAAGGAAAATCCGGGACAACCAGGTGGAGCGAGCGCAAAAAGCAATCACCTTTAAATCTATTAAATTAAAAAAATGCAACCCAAACGATTACAAAAGATTTATCGTAAAAAAACATTACACCGCTAACGGTGAGACTGCTAAACATGAAACTTACAGCATCGACACCGGACTCATTTCGAAAGAGGCGGCGTTCGACGGCTTCTATGCGGTATGCACGAATCTTGATGATGACGCTTCCGCCATAATCCAAGTAAACAGAAGGCGTTGGGAAATCGAAGAGTGCTTCCGTATCATGAAAAGCGAATTTATAGTCAGACCAGTATACCTTAGCCGGGATGACAGAATAGAGGCTCATTTCATGACTTGCTTCATCTCCCTGGTCATCTACAGACTCCTTGAAAAGAAACTTAACGGAAAATATACATGTCATGAAATCATTAACGGATTGAGAGAAATGGACTTCCTGGAAGTGAAAGGCGACGGCTATATCCCTACATATACCAGAACTGATTTTACAGACAATCTACATGAAGCATTTGGTTTCCGTACGGATTATCAGATTGTTAGTACAAGTCAGATGAAAAAAATTTTGAAAAGCACTAAATCATAAAAACATTACGCACTTTTCGACCAGATAATAAAAGCTTGGAATTCAGTATTATCAATGTATTCCAAGCTTTTCACTTCTTCCAACTGTCAAAAACAAGATATCAAATTTGTTACAATAATCGTGATTTAATAATACTGAAAAAGTCTGGAAAGGGCACTTGGCAAATATAAATCCATTGACTCCTTTGTTCTCAAAAGAATGAGCGTGTTTGCAATTCTTACAT